>JAACEC010000156.1 GCA_011682715.1 Pseudomonadota bacterium | reverse complement strand
GGGAAAGATGAGGATAGAATCAGAGTTGAAACTGCGGGTAGAATATTATCGGTTCAATCACGATCGATTATAAAGAATATTACAATAATGAGTATAGACGGAAGGATAGTGGCAAAGGAGAATCCTCATGCCGATTCCTATAAAAGAATTTTCCGAAGAAAGGGTATCTATTTCTATAATATAGAAACGGAACATTCGATATACAGAGGGAAAATTTCGGTCATTGATTAGAACGGTCATTTTTTTCTTGACATAATAGTCTTGATAAAATAAGATGGTATAGCATTATGGGAGATTTTAAGGAATTAATCAAGACAAAAACAGCGGCGAAAAGGTTATTGTTCTTTTTATTCGGCGATATCATTCTTTTGTTCATATCTGCCGTTTTATCGATATATATTAGGTTCAATTTCAAAATCCCCCTCGAATTGCAGTCGTTTGTATGGATGTTTGCCAGTTTGAGCGTTATTGTTAAAATTCCGATTTTGTATCTTTTTAGATTGTACAATATATCATGGCGATTTGTGAGTCTTGACGAGGCTATAAAGCTTGTTTTGGCTATCACCGTTGGAGAATTTACTCTATTTATCATACTTTTGGCGCTAAAGTCAACGGGGATAATGGATTTCTTACCCCGGTCGGTTATTCTCATAGATTTTCTTTTGAGCATGTATCTGGTGGGGATATTTAGATTATCAAAACGGCTTGTAAGTATTGTATTGCAGAGAAAGATTACAGGAAACAATAAAAAGAAAACAATTGTTATTGGAGCGGGTTCAGCAGGAGAGCAAATTATAAGGGAATTACTTAAATCGAATAATGAATATTATCCCGTTTGCATAATCGATGATGACAGATCCAAATTGGGGATGTATATTCACGGAGTAAAAATTGTAGGGGACAGAAATAATATAGAAAAGATTGCATATTTATTTGGATGTGATACGGCAATTATAGCCATTCCGACTATTTCCAAAAAGAATTTGAATGAAATAGTGGAGATTTTGCAAAATGCCGGAATAAAAGAAATAAAGGCACTCCCCTCGATTCTTGACATCGTAAATGATCGTGTAAGGATTTCCGATATAAGACCCGTAAAGTTGGAAGATCTTCTCGGCCGTGAAGAGGTGAAGATAAATATGGAGAATATAAGGAAGATGCTCGAGGGGAAATCCGTTATGGTCACGGGAGCAGGCGGTTCGATAGGAAGTGAATTATGCAAGCAGATAGCAAGGTTTAAACCGCGTAGGTTGATACTTTTTGAAATAGATGAAACGGAACTCTTTAATATAACGAACGAATTCAAAAAGCAATTTCCTTATATCGAAATTGCGGATATTGTCGGTGATGTAAAAAACAGGGATAAAGTGTCGAGGGTGATGAAAAAATACCATACCGATATCGTATTTCATGCTTCGGCTTACAAACATGTTCCCGCCATGGAAAAACACCCCGATGAGGCTATTACCAATAATATTGTGGGGACTTATAATGTTGCCAAATCTTCCGTTGAAAACGGAGTGGAAAAATTCATCTTGATTTCAACGGATAAGGCTGTTAACCCTACAAGTATAATGGGAGCGAGTAAGCGGTTCTCGGAGTTTATTGTAAACGGGTTCAATGCTACCGGTAATACGAAATTTGTTTCCGTGAGATTCGGTAATGTGTTGGGTTCAAGGGGGAGCGTTATCCCCATATTCGAAAAGCAGATCAAGGAAGGAGGACCCATTACGATAACTCACCCCGACATGCGACGCTATTTTATGCTGATTCCCGAAGCGTGTATACTCGTACTTGAGGCAGGCGCAATAGGAGAGGGAGGAGAGGTGTTTGTTCTCGATATGGGAGAGCCGGTAAGGATAGAGGATGTGGCAAAGCAGATGATGAAATTGTACGGACTTGTCCCGGGAGAGGACATTGAGATTGTTTACACCGGTGTGAGGCCCGGAGAAAAACTATTCGAAGAGTTGTTGACAGCTGAGGAGGGAACGGATTCCACCAAGAGTGAGAAAATTTACAAAGCTAAACAGAAGAATACTCCGTCCATGGGAATAATTGAAAAATATATCGATCAGCTTGTGGTTAACAAGTATGACAGAAACAAAATAGACGAAATTCTCAGAGAAATTATCCCTACATACAAGAAAATCACAATTGATTAAATTCTTGAAACCTAATTGAAAAAATCTCTTATCGTTTTGGCAACTTCTTTCTGCTGTTTTAATGTGATATTGGTAAAGAAAGGAATAGCTACGGTTCCTGAGCCTACATATTCGGTAACGGGAAAATCACCGATTTTATACCCGAACATCTTTCTATAAAATTTCTGCAGGTGAATAGGAGTGAAATAGGGTTTGCACCCGATTCCGTTTTCCATAAGTTTGTCCAAAAGGGCGTTTCTGAGATTATTTGTTTTCTTTAGTAGTTTTTTGAATTTATCCGATTTGTTTTTAGCTATCCTTTCCCGTTCTCTAAACTCTTCGAATTCGTTATCGTATTTGGAAATCCTTATGACAAAAACAAACCAGCTCATAAAATTTACCCTTGAGTCGATATGGGGAAGAGTTATTCCTTTAATTCCACGTAATAATTCGTAGTACCTCCCCGCCGCTCGATTTCTTTTCTCAAGTATCTCGTCCAGTCTCTCCGTCTGTGCCACGCCGAGTGCCGCATTAAGCTCGCTCATTCTGAAATTATAGCCCAATCGCTCATGTTCGAGCCAGAGTCCCGTTACCGCTCTACCCTGACTCCTTGCGCTCTTGCAGTATTCGTAGATTTTTCGGTTATCCGTAACGATTATGCCGCCTTCTCCCGTTGTTATTTGTTTGTTGGGGTAAAAGGCGTATGCCCCGGCAAGGGCAAGAGTCCCGCATTTATGACCGTTTAATTCACTTCCGAGGGCTTCACAAGAATCTTCGATTATCGTAACATCATTTCTTTTTAATTTTCTTTTTAATGTGGAGATATCAATGGGCTGGCCGAAAATATCAACGGCTATGATTCCCTTTACATCTTCCGAAAGGGATGCACTGATGGCTTTATTTGTGTCCATATTGAATGTCTCTAAGTCAATATCTGCGAATTTCGGGATTGCTCCGACGAAGAGGGGCGT
>JAACEC010000155.1 GCA_011682715.1 Pseudomonadota bacterium | reverse complement strand
CCACCCTTCAGGACCCTCGCTACTTCCCGTATTACCATCTTCGGGTCAAATACATGCTCCAATACTTGGCTATCGGCATCAAATGGCAAAGCCTCTCCATCGGCTACCACATGGAGAGAAGGATGGAAATCAATATCTATAGATATATAATCATAACCTTTCGCAATAACATATTCTTTTAAATTTGAATCTCTGGCCCCCAAGTCTAGACAACGACCTTAACCTTTGGGCAGGAGCTCACGTACTGATCGATAGTTATAAAAGATATCGAGGTTACGATATGCTATTCCCGGAGTGCGAATAGAATATAGGCTATTTTTCTCCACGAATGCCTCCCATTCATACAATTAAAGACTCATAAAGCTTTTGGGTCCTGTCTACGAACCTTTCGATCGAAAAATTCTGCTTAGCCGTACTATACCCCTCTTTTGCCAGTCTATCACGCAAGGCATCATCGTCTAAAACTTTGAGCATTGCCTGTTCAAGAGCTAATCTGTCATCTACCGGAAAAAGCAAACCATTTTTTCCGTCCTTTATGATTTCAGGTATTCCCCCAACATTGGAAGCAATGACACATTTTCCGCCGGCCATACCCTCGATGATTACTTTTCCGAAGGGTTCTGCGCGCGATGGCACTATTAAAATATCGAGAGCATTCACAACCTTTGGCACATCATTTCTCTTTCCAAGAAAAACAAAATTGTCCCAAATTCCAAGATGATCAGCCATCGTTTTGATCTTTTCTGTATAGCCCTCTTCCCCGATACCATCTGCCCCCGCAATCACGAAAAGAGCATTCGGATATACCTCCACTATATTTTTTGCGGCCCCTATTAGCAGATCAACTCCCTTTCGGCGGCATATCTGTCCCACAAAGCCAATGACAGGGCCTTCACCACGTATAGGGAGTTCATTGCGGATGGATTCCGTTTCTCCTGTGAACTTTTTCAAATCCACCCCATTGTAGATACATTCTATCTTTCTCATTATATTGTTGAACCCAGTATAATTATCTTTCATTGACTCAGAAACAGTTATCACTTTCTTGGCTATGGAAAAATTGAAATTTCCTCGGATATCGCTAATAGGATAGGGGTTATGCATATGAAGAATTATCGGTATTTTTAAAATCTTTGCCGCTATAACAAAACTATCACGCCATCCAATTTCATTAATATGCAATAAGTTTATAGAATGTTGGCGAAAAAAAGAAATGAATTTTAGGATATCGTATAAAAACAGATGCGGATTTGTTTTGGACAATGATACCCATGTTTTTATAAAAACCGGCACTCCCATACGTTTCATAACATAAGACAAATCACCTTTTTCGGGAGTTAATAAATGTGGCTTGAAAAGGCTGCGATCTAAATTTGAAACAAGATCTATCAGAACTCGAGGTGAACCTGTATGAATACTCGGATATGAATAAACATACATGACGTTTTTCTTATGTTTCAAAACTTAAACTTCCTTTGCTGATTCCGGCGAGTGTTATTTTGATTATATTTAGACCTTTTCACGAGCTGTATCGTTGTATGATAGTTTTAAGAAAGTTGTTGGTTGAGCTGAATATGCGAGACAAGCTTGGCTTGGTGACAATGCTATCAAGAAAACACATTGCAGATTTTCCATAGCTATTATAATTTAAAGCATAACTCCTTCCGAAATCCCATAGTTGTTTTGCAAAGACATTTTTTATCGCGGGGCATTTCCTTATAGCTTCTCTCCTGTATCTCCTCAGCACCTTAAGGCGACAGTCTTGATTCAGTTCCGGGTTTTTTGTAAATAAAGAGCCCTGAATACCCTTATAATAAGTAACAAGCGGTTGACGAATGTGGCTCCACTTGAAACCATGTATAGCAATACGAATCCACATGTCGAGATCTTCATAGACTGGCAGGGAGGTATCAAAAAGACCAACCTTGTCAAAAACATCTTTTTTAAAAAGAGCTTTGTGGGGCCCCCCAATAGCACCCACTTCCAAAAATTTTAAGAATAATTCTTGCGGTTCTCTCTCAATCCAGTCATAGGATTGAATCTCTCTATTTATTTCCTTTTCTCCTGATAAATAGGTCAGATAGATATCAACAGAAACAAGATCGTTATTGTTGTTAATCAGTTCCCTCAAACAATATTCTATCATTTGTGGCTGGAATTTGTCATCCGCATCAAGAAAACCTATATATTTGCTTCGTGCTTTTTGAATTCCAACATTTCTGGCAGAAGAAGCTCCTCTATTTTGCTGGTAAAGATATAATATTTGTTTATTATTAATAAAATATTTCAATTTTTCCTTTGTATGGTCTGTAGAGCCATCATCCACCACGATAATTTCAATATTTTTATAAGTCTGATTTAGAACCGATTCTATCGCCTCAGCAATATATTGAGCGGAGTTGTAGGTCGGTATTATTACAGAAACCTTCGGAGTGGATTTTAAATTTGATAGAGTTGACTTCATAAAGTTTCTTATTGCTTATAAACTGTGGTCTTTCTATAATTATGATAGCTTACCTTTGGCTATCTAACGCAATGCTTCATTGAGATGTTGTTTAATCATTCTAATAATGTTATCACGTGAATAGTGTTTTTTTACAATTGCACGTGCAGCATTGCCCAATCGTGTACACAAATTGTTGTCCTTTAAGAGCCTAATACATGCGTCAGCAATACTCTTCGGATCATTAGATATAAGCAGTTCTTTGCCATTACGCATTTTAAGACCTTCAGCTCCAATTCGCGTTGAGACAATAGGCTTTGCATATGCGGCTGCTTCAATGATTTTGACACGCGTTCCACCACCAGACATGATGGGGCAGCAAACGACGCGTGATCTCTGATATAACACATCAAGATTACGGACGAATCCTGTAAACTCAACGTTTGGCGGAGGATTATGATAAAAACGTATGTTATCTGGATATAACCCTGCGATTATAAGAGAAACTTCAGGTATTACTTGGCGAATGATTGGCATGACTTTTTGAATCAGAAATTCCGCAGCGGTTACATTTGGATGGTAGCTATAACTGCCAAGAAATAATAGTGTTGGCTCTTTAGCAACAGGTTTCCTCTCTGGAATATCAACTGCATTCGGTATGGTTGTTACTCTG
>JAACEC010000154.1 GCA_011682715.1 Pseudomonadota bacterium | reverse complement strand
GATATGTCCGTTAACGGAATTAAAGTGGGAAATGATACGATAACTGTAAGTAAAGATGTATCTGTTATGGCGGCTTTATCGGATAAAAATGGCATTGCTCTTGCCGGAGACAAGCAGATAAAGCTTATGATAGACAACGATGTTAATAAGGTATACAGTATTTCCAATCATTTCTCGTATAATGAAAATTCCTATACAAAAGGTGTTTTGAATTATAGTGTGGTGTTTCCCGATACCGGGGGTATTCATAGCATTACGTTAATAGTATACGACAATATGATGAATGTCTCGTACAAAACCGCTTACTTGAATATCATAGGAGATGAGAATCTGTCCGTGAGAAACGTGTGGAACTGGCCCAATCCGATGAAAGATGTAACATACTTTACATTTGTTGTTTCAAGAAACGTTAGTGCGACGATAAAGGTTTTTACCATTACGGGAAAATGTATCAGAACCATAGAAACGGAGGACTTATCGGCCGGATATAACCAGGTTTATTGGGACGGACGAGATAACAGCGGGAACGAAATAGCGCAGGGGTTATATTTCTATAAAATTCTCTTTAAATCGGCAGACGGTTCACAAATTGCAGTAAAGAATAAACTATTGGTATATAGGTGATTTATGATTTATTATATCGATGACAAAAGCGATTTTGAAGAGCTAAAAAAAAGCAGAAAACATAGTGTGCTTCTTGCTGAAAAAGTGTCCGAAACGAATGTGATTTTAACAGCAGATAATATAAAGGGAGAAATCGATTTGTCTTTATTTAAAAAGATGGTCTATGATTTGATTAAGTATTACGATACTATTGTGTTAAATTGGCACATGACATTACCCTCTTTTGAATTGTGTAGATACCCCAAAGAGGGAAATACACCGAAAACTATCATTAGATACGGGGGGAAAATTGTCGGAATCAATCCTTTTGTGCAGGACCTTGTGGGAGATATAATAAGAGCGATATCTGAGAATTTAAAACATAGAAACAAGAAAAGTGACATTGTAACCGTTGATTTTATAGAAAATTCAATTGACAATAAGGGCTAACTGTTTTATTCTTATATGTGAGATTAAAAAGGAGATGTTATGAATTCGAGATTTTATATCGATAAAATGATTATAATAGTGGACGTTTTGGCTCTGATTTTGGGATTACTTTTTGCTCTTCCCATCGGCATATACTTTGCCGGTAATATATCTGAACATCTCATCAGTTTGGTAATCGTGGTTGTCTCGATTGGTTTATTAGAATCTGTCGAATTTTATATTGTTTGGAAGAGGTTATTAAAACCTATTGAACTGTTTTTGCAGAACAAAGAGGTGGATATAAAAACGAGGGAAAGGGCACTGCTTTTATCTTATAATGCCCCATCTATGATGATGATTTTAACAATGGTTCATTTCTTTATCCCCTCCATAGTAGCGGGTATAATGCTATATATAAATTATAATTGGATGTTCGGACTTAGAATATTCTTAATCGGCTTTATATTCGGAATTTATTCATTGCCGGTTGTTCTTACATATTCACAAAATTATCTGCAAACAGTCACAGAAGCACTATATAAGAGTGGTGTGGAATTTAAATCTATTCAACCTAAGATCATTCGGATTACTCTTGTGAGAAAACTCGTTTTGCTGTTTATTGAAAATCTTGTTATATTTTCAATAAGCGGTTATTTGGTAAACAAAAGTATAATCCCGATGATTATGACAATTATTTTTGCCACGTTTGTCAACGCAATTGTATTAATTTCGTATACAAAGCAGCTGAACCATCTTATGAACAATGTTAAAAACATTATAGAATCGGGTAATATAAGTGAGAGAATTCATATCTATGTAAATGATGAAACGGCAGGAATAATATCCCTTTTCAATAACCTTGTTGAAATGCTCCTTAAAATGATAAATAAGATGATGAAGGATGCTGACAAATTGGCAGGAATGGCGGACAACCTGTCAAGCAGCACCGAGGAAATGAACGCCTCCGTTGAAGAAATATCGGCAACGGTACAGGAGATAGCAAGAGGGGCTTCAGAACAGGCTGAAGACACGGTAAAAATGAATGAAGGGGCAGAGGAACTCACCGAAATTTCCGAAAACATTGTTTCGCAGGTCAAAAGGGCAAACATTTCGGCGATAAAGGCTAAAAACGCATCGATAAAGGGTAGAGAGACCTCCAATAATACAAAAGAAGCAATGGATCTTATCTATTCCGGTTCAAATGAAAGTCAGGAGAGGATAGAACAGTTAAAAAATCGCTCGGAAGAAATCGATGAGATAATTGATGTGATTAAAAACATTACCAATCAAACAGATTTATTAGCATTGAATGCTTCCATTGAAGCGGCAAGAGTTGGAGAATACGGAGCGGGTTTTGCAGTAGTTGCAGAAGAAATCAGGAATCTTGCCAATAGTTCGCAGGAATCCACGGAAAAGATAAGCAAACTTATAAGCGATATAAAAGCCGATGTGGAACAGGTTGTGGAAAGCATGAATAAAGTTTCACAATATGTGGAGGACGGGAAAAAGAATGTCGATATGTCTAAGGAAAACTTTGTCGAAATCGAAAAAAACGTTACCATAACGGAAGATATGATAAAAGAAGTTACGGAATCAATCGAAAAACAGAACGGGTTTGTTTTGAATCTCGCTGAAAAGAATAAGAGTTTATCCGAGATTTCTAATGAGACGGCTGCAAGCACCGAAGAAACATCGGCATCCCTTGAAGAACAGATGGCTTCCATGCAGGAGATCAGTGCATCGGCTGCCGAACTGCACAAATTAGCGCAGGATCTCCGAAATCTCGAACAAGTATTCACCGAGGAAAAAGATGAAACAGGAAAATAATCGTGATATCGAAAAGATAAACAAACTACTCGTTGAGACGGAAGAGATACAGGATACGGATGAATTTAAATATATATCATTTAACATAGATAAAGAAAAATACGGAATAGAAGTCGGGAAAATATTAAAAATCGTTCAAAAGCAGGAGATAACGAAAATCCCGGATTTGCCGACATTTGTTATGGGTATTATTCAGATACAAAACAGGGTTGTTCCTATTGTTTCTCTCACGGATAGATTCGGATTGGGCGGTGAAGG
>JAACEC010000153.1 GCA_011682715.1 Pseudomonadota bacterium | reverse complement strand
TATTGGAGGAAAAGAAGATGCCGACTCTTAATCAACTTGTAAGAAAAGGTAGAAAGAAAATCATCAAAAAGAACAAGGTTCCCGCACTTCAGGGGTGTCCTCAAAAGAGAGGCGTTTGCACCAGGGTTTATACGACAACGCCTAAAAAGCCAAACTCTGCTATAAGAAAAGTTGCCAGGGTAAGACTTACAAACGGATTTGAGGTTACGGCGTATATCCCCGGAGAAGGACATAACTTGCAGGAACATTCTATTGTTATGATCAGAGGTGGTAGGGTAAAGGATTTGCCCGGTGTAAGATATCACATCATAAGAGGCGTACTCGATACCAGCGGTGTCGAGGGCAGAAAACAGGGGAGATCGCTTTACGGTACCAAACGACCCAAGAAATAATGGAGGAAACGTATGTCAAGACGAAAAAGAGCTACTAAGAGAGAAATATCACCGGATTGGAAGTACAACAGTGTTTTAGTTGCGAAATTTATAAATTCTCTCCTAAAAAGAGGAAAGAAGAGTGTCGCCGAAAAGATCTTCTACGATATGATTGATAAAGTTGCCAAAATTACCGGTGAAGACGGACTTGAGATTTTCGAGAGAGCTATAAACAATGTGAAACCGTTGCTTGAAGTTAAACCGAGGAGAATCGGCGGAGCAACATATCAGGTTCCCATGGAAGTATCTCCCGAAAGAAAACTCACCCTTGCAATTAGATGGATTCTAACGGCAACAAAAAACAGAAACGAAAGAGGGATGATGAAAAAGCTGGCCGGTGAAATTGTTGCGGCAAGCAAAAAAGAGGGATCCGCATTTAAGAAAAGAGAAGATACACACAGAATGGCAGAGGCTAACAAAGCATTTGCTCATTTCAGGATATAAAAAGTATGAATTCCACTCCAGTAGCAAAGATTAGAAATATCGGTATAACGGCGCATATCGATGCGGGAAAAACAACAACAACGGAGCGAATACTCTATTATACCGGAAGAGTGCACCAGATCGGAGAGGTAGATGACGGTGCCGCTACAATGGATTGGATGGTCCAGGAGAAAGAACGCGGTATCACGATTACATCCGCTTCCACCTCATGTTACTGGAAGGATCATAAGATAAACATAATCGATACCCCGGGGCATGTCGATTTTACTGTTGAAGTTGAACGTTCCCTGAGAATTCTCGATGGTGCTGTCGGATTGTTTTCCGCAGTAGAGGGAGTTGAGGCTCAATCGGAAACCGTATGGAAACAAGCCAATAAATACAATGTGCCGCGTATAGCATATTTGAATAAAATGGACAGAACGGGTGCCGATTTCGACAATGTGGTCGATATGATTCGTGAGAGATTGTCTTCGAACCCTGTGAGAATTCAGATTCCCGTGGGAAAAGAAGAGTACTTTAACGGCGTGATCGATCTCGTGAGGATGAAAGCGTATATCTGGCACAGCGAGACACTCGGTACGACGTATGATGAGATTGATATACCCGAAGACATGGTTGATGAGGCGAATAAGTACAGAGAGATACTGCTTGAAGAGTTAAGCATGATCGATGACGATATAGCCGAAAAATTCATCGAAGGTATGGAAATAACGGAAGATGAAGTAAAAAAGGCAATAAGAAAAGGAACAATCGAGCAGACAATTGTTCCCGTTCTTGCCGGTTCTTCTATCAAGAACAAAGGGGTTCAGAAATTGCTTGATGCTATTGTGGATTATCTTCCTTCTCCCCTTGATGTTCCTCCCGTTGACGGGATAGATGTGAATAGCGGAGAAAAGGTGTATAGAAGAGCAGAAAAAAGTGAACCCTTCTGCGGCTTAATTTTTAAAATAGTGACGGATCCTTTTGTAGGGAAATTGGCATATACAAGGATTTATTCGGGAACTCTTAAACCGGGTATGAGAGTTTACAATTCAAGAATAGCAAAATCGGAAAGGGTTTCGAAGGTTTTTGAAATGCATGCCAAAAAGAAAAAGGAGCTGGAAAAGGCAGGCCCCGGAGAAATCGTAGCCATATTTGGAAGTAAGAATTTTAAAACAGGTGACACGATTTCCGATTTCAAACATCCTATAGCACTGGAAACGCTTACTTTTCCCGAGCCTGTTATATCAATTGCAATCGAACCGCGTTCGAAAGCCGATCAGAATAAACTATTCGAAGCTTTACGTAAAGTGATGGATGAGGACCCTACTTTTAAGGTTCACACGGATCAGGAAACAGGCCAAACACTGATTTCGGGAATGGGTGAATTACATCTGGAAATAATAATAGACAGGTTAATGAGAGAATTCGGTGTTAAGGCGAACATCGGACAGCCTCGTGTGGCATATAAAGAAACGATAAAAAAGGAAGTAACCGTTGAGAAGCGATATAGTAAACAAACCGGAGGTAGAGGACAGTTCGGACATGTAAAGATGATTTTCAGACCCGGAGAGAGCGGCAGCGGTTTTAAGTTCGTTAATAAAATTTTCGGCGGTGCGATTCCTAAAGAATTTATTCCCTCGGTTGAAAAAGGGGTAAAGGAAGCTCTGGAAACGGGCTCCCTTGCGGGATTTCCCATGATAGACATTGAGTGCGAATTGATTGATGGTTCGTATCACGAAGTTGATTCCAGTACATTGTCCTTTAAAATAACGGCAATCATAGCAACAAAGGATGCCTGTAAAAAAGGCAATCCGGTATTTTTGGAACCTATAATGAAGGTGGAAATAATAACACCGGAAGCATACGTCGGAGATATTATCGGCGATTTGAATCGGAGAAGAGGCAGGCTTGAGCATATTGAAAACAGAAAAGATGCTCAAATAATAACAGGATTTGTTCCTCTTTCCGAACTTTTTGGATATGCAACAGATTTAAGATCAGCTTCTCAGGGCAGGGCGGTAAACTCAATTCAGTTTGATCACTATCAGGAAGTCGATCCTGCCGTTGAAAAAAAGCTGAGAGAGAAGTTCGGGATCATATAAAATTAAAGGAACCTGTTGACATATCTTAGAATATTTATTATTATGAAGCCTGAAAATTTGCAAACAATTATGGAGGTATAATAGTATGGCAAAAGAGAAGAACGAAACCGCACGTGAATGTAGGGACGATAGGGCATGTTGATCATGGAAAGACTACATTAACGTCGGCGATAACGAAAGTGTTATCGAAGAAAGGATGGGCTGATTTCGCGGCGTTTGACAGTATAGACAGAGCGCCGGAAGAGAAAGCGAGAGGAATAACGATACAGTTGGCGCACATAGAGTATCAGACGGAGCACAGGCACTATGCGCATGTAGACTGTCCGGGCCATGCGGATTATATCAAGAACATGATAACGGGAGCGGCTCAGATGGACGGAGCGATACTGGTGGTAAGTGCACCTGACGGTCCGATGCCACAGACGAGGGAACATATACTGTTAGCGAGACAGGTAAATGTTCCGTCGATAGTGGTATTTTTGAACAAAACGGATATGGTAGACGATCCCGAGTTAATAGAATTGGTAGAGATGGAGATAAGAGATCTTCTAACGAAGTACGAATATCCCGGAGACGAAATACCGATCATCAAAGGAAGTGCATTAAAGGCATTGAAGAACGATGATGAAGAGTCTGAGAAGCCGATATGGGAACTACTGAATGTAATGGACGAGTATATACCGTTACCGGAGAGAGACAAAGACAAACCGTTTTTAATGAGTGTGGAAGATGTATTCAGCATTACGGGCAGAGGAACGGTAGGCACGGGCAGAGTAGAGAGAGGA
>JAACEC010000152.1 GCA_011682715.1 Pseudomonadota bacterium | reverse complement strand
CAATTGTAATAGCTGCCGGTGGCGGTGGTATACCTGTATACAGGCAGGAAGATGGTACCCTCGAAGGTTTTGATTCGGTAATCGATAAAGACAGAGCTTCCGCAGTTCTCGCTCGTGAAATCGGAGCTGATACATTTATAATTTTAACGGGGGTAGATAAGGTTTCTCTGAATTTCAACAAACCCAATCAGATTGATCTGGATCACATGACTGTTGCAGAAGCAAAGAAATACTACGATGAAGGTCATTTTGCGAAAGGAAGTATGGCACCTAAAATCGAAGCTGCTATTAACTTTATCCAAAACGGAGGTAAACGAGTAATCATAAGTTCCATTGAAAACGGAGCTAACGCCATAGAGGGAAAAACGGGGACATTGATTATTCCCTAAAATGAAAGAAAAAACATTTTGTCTCATAAAGCCCGATGCTTTTGAGAGAACCGTTGTCGGTAAAATATTGAGCATTATAGAATCGCATGGTTTTAAGTTTGTTTCCATGCGTTTTTTGCATTTATCGGAAACTGAAGCCCAACAGTTCTATATTGTGCATAAGGATAAAGACTTCTATCACCCGTTGTGTAAATATATGTCAAGTGGTCCGGTTCTGTGTATGGTGCTTGAAAAGGAAAACGCTATTGCCGATTTAAGAAAGCTTATGGGGACAACAGATCCCAAAAAAGCTAAAAAGGAAACCATTCGCAATCAGTTCGGCATTGATGTGCGTCACAACTCGATACACGGAGCGGATTCCCCTAAAAGCGCCGAAAGAGAAATAACCTTCTTTTTTAAAGGAATAATATGAAAATACTTGTTATCAATTCAGGCAGTTCGTCTGTAAAATACCAATTGATCAGTACAGCCACAAGCAATGTTTTGTGCAAAGGTTTAATTGAACAAATCGGGGAAGATGAATCATTTATTCATCATAAGATCGGTAATAAAATTTACGAAAACAAAGAAATTATAAAAGATCACAGCAGTGCATTCAAGCGGATGGTTACTCTGCTGATGGATCAAACATACGGTCCCATACATTCGTTAAAGGATATCGATGCCGTAGGACACAGGGTCGTTCACGGCGGAGAAAAGTACTCGGAATCGATTTTAATCGATGAAGATGTTATAAAAGAGATAAGAAACAATGCAAAACTCGCCCCGTTACACAATCCGCCGAATCTTAAAGGGATTTTATCATCGATACAGATGATGCCGGATAAACCGCAGGTTGCCGTATTCGATACCTCTTTTCACCAAACAATACCTGACCATGCTTATACATACGGACTGCCTTACGATTTTTATAAAAATTACGGCATAAGACGTTACGGATTTCATGGAACAAGCCACAAATACGTTGCCATAAAAGCTGCAGAATTCCTAAATAAACCACTTGAGAATACGAATCTTATCACATGTCATCTCGGCAACGGTTCAAGTATTACTGCTATTAAAAACGGGCAATCTTACGATACATCCATGGGATTTACTCCTGTTGAGGGCTTGCTCATGGGTACGCGTTCCGGAGATATAGATCCGGCAATACTTATCTACCTTGAAAACGATCTAAATTATTCCATGCCTCAAATCAATAATATAATCAATAAAAACAGCGGACTACTCGGCATATCCGGGTACAGTAACGATATGCGTAAAATCGTGAAGAAATCGGAAGAAGGCAACTACAGGGCAAAATTGGCATTTGACATCTTTTGCTACCGCGTAAAAAAATACATAGGCGCATACATGTTCGCAATCGGAACCGTGGATGCCATTGTTTTTACCGCCGGTATCGGGGAAAATTGTATTCCTGCAAGGGAATCTTCGGTAAAAGGACTTGAAGAATTCGGAATTATAATAGATAAAAATAAAAACAGAAACCATGAAAAGGGCAAAATAGAGGATATATCAGCTTTTAACTCGAAAATAAGAATACTCGTGATCCCGACCAACGAAGAGTTAATGATTGCAAAAGAAACAGAAACAATCGTTAAAAACTTAAAATAAGGTGAGTTTATGAACACTAAAAACGCTTTATCCGTTGAAGAAATCGTTCAAAAATACTCTAAAGAAAAAGGGACGTTGATCCCCATTTTGCAGGAGATACAAGAAACTTTCGGTTATATCTCCAAAAACACAATTGAAACAATATCACGGCTTACCGATTATGCGGAGAGTGATATTTACGGCGTTGTAACATTTTATTCTCAATTCAAACTCGAAAAGCCCGGGCTGCATAATATCAAGATCTGTCAAGGTACGGCATGTCACGTAAACGGAGCGGACACCGTCAAAGATGTTATATTTGAAGAGTTGAAACTCAATGATTACAAAACTACCGGCGATAAGAAATTCACCGTTGAGCACGTGGCATGCCTCGGTTGCTGCAGCCTTGCACCCGTGATGATGATCGACGGCGTTGTATACGGTAAACTGACCCCCGATAAAATAAGAAAAATATTAAAATCATTCTAACGGGAGAAGATTATGGGTAAATACAAGATTACTGTCGGAATGGGATCGTGCGGAATTGCAGCCGGTGCCAAGCCTGTTTACGAAAAATTGAATAAATTGATAATAGAGAAGAACCATCCGGAAATTACAATCGAAGAAACGGGCTGCGTCGGGATGTGCTATAAAGAACCTCTCGTTGAAGTTATCGATACGGAAACGGGCACAAAAACACTCTACGGCGATGTAACACCGAAAAAAGCGGAAAAGATATTCGCCGAGCATATTGAGAACAATGAAATAATAAGAGATTGGGTCGTAAAATCATCGAAAAAGGATGGCAGCGAAGAGAATCTTTTCGATAAACAATACCGCATTGTCCTATCAAGGACGGGGATAATCAACCCGGAAAGCATAGAAGACTATATAAATACCGATGGCTACAAGGCATTGAAGAAGGTTATCGGTTCGATGTCCCAAGTCGATGTTATCGAAGAGATAAAAAAATCAGGTCTCAGAGGTAGAGGTGGAGCAGGCTTTCCAACCGGCCTGAAATGGGAATTTGCAAATAAAGC
The DNA here is from genome assembly GCA_011682715.1 of Pseudomonadota bacterium. GTDB lineage: Bacteria > Hydrothermota > 32-111 > QNBC01 > QNBC01 > QNBC01. Next base: position 1,275 of record JAACEC010000152.1, on the reverse strand, counting down.
AAAGGGAGATAAAAAGTACATGGTTTGCAATGCCGATGAAGGCGATCCGGGCGATCCGGGAGCATTTATGGATCGTTCCGTTCTCGAAGGAGACCCTCATTCCGTCATTGAAGGGATGGTTATAGGCGCTTATGCAATAGGTGCAAATGAAGGATATATTTACTGCAGAGCAGAGTATCCTCTTGCCATAAAACGACTAAACATCGCTATTGAACAAGCGGAAAAAGAGGGATATCTCGGTGATAATATATTGGGAAGTGACTTTTCATTTCACCTTAGTATAAAACAGGGAGCCGGAGCTTTTGTATGCGGAGAGGAAACGGCTCTGATTGCATCTATTGAGGGGAAAAGGGGTATGCCTCGAATCCGTCCCCCATTCCCTGCTCAATCGGGAATTTGGGGAAAACCAACGAATATAAACAATGTTGAGACATTGGCAAATATCGCGTGGATTATACGAAACGGTTCCGATAAATTTGCATCTATGGGAACAGAAAAGAGCAAGGGCACAAAGGTATTTTCACTTTCGGGAAAAGTAAAAAGAACCGGGCTTATCGAAGTTCCTATGGGAATTACACTCAGAGAAATTATTTTTGATATAGCAGGCGGAATAAAGGATAATAAAAAGTTCAAGGCTGTTCAGGTGGGAGGTCCGAGCGGAGGATGTATTCCTGAATCGCTATTGGATACTCCGGTGGATTACGACTCTCTTAGTGCGACAGGAGCAATAATGGGGTCCGGCGGAATGGTTGTAATGGATGAAGATACATGTATGGTATCTGTTGCCAGATACTTCCTCAATTTTACTCAGAACGAATCATGTGGTAAATGTACCTTCTGCAGAATCGGTACAAAACGTATGTATGAAACGCTGGATAGAATAACAGAAGGTAAGGGAGTTCCGGAAGATCTCGATAAGCTTGAAGAACTTGCATATATGACAAAAGAATCTTCACTGTGCGGTTTGGGACAAACCGCCCCGAATCCTGTTCTCACCACTCTCAAATATTTCAGAGATGAATATGAAGCGCATATTATCGATAAAAGGTGTCCGGCGAAGGAATGCAAAGCGCTTATTAAATATGAAATAGATCCTGATAAATGCAAATCCTGTAGTATCTGCGCAAGGAATTGTCCTGTTAGTGCTATATCAGGTGAAAAAGGTGTTCCCTATGTTATCAATCAATCGGCATGTATAAAATGTGGAAACTGTCTTAGAGTTTGCCCGTTCGGCGCTGTTGAAGTTAAATAGGAGGTATGATGGCTAAGGTTAAT
>JAACEC010000151.1 GCA_011682715.1 Pseudomonadota bacterium | reverse complement strand
CCTCTCTTCCCAAGATCGATTCCCTCGAATAGCTGTTGGGCTATCATCATCGTTCTTTTTGCGGAGAAATTCAGTTTCCTGCTCGCCTCTATCTGCAAAGAACTCGTTATATAGGGCGCGGGAGGTTGCTGTTGGCGATTGCTCTTTTGGTACTTCGTAACATGAAATTTTGATTTTAATATATCGTATTTAACATCATTTGCCTGTTTCTCTGTGACTATTTTGGGCTTTTTACTATCAATCTTTACCAAATCGCATGTAAAATCGGAGGAATCTTTCTTGAGCAGAACTTTTATAGTCCAATATTCTTCTTCCTTGAAATCCCTAATTTTATTTTCCTTCTCGCAGATCAAACGAAGAGCCACTGTCTGAACCCTTCCGGCACTAAGTCCGAATTTTATGAGCTTCCACAGGTACGGACTGATCAAATAACCTACGAGTCTGTCAAGAACCCTTCGTGACTTTTGCGCTTCAACCTTGTTGTAATCGATATCACCCGATTCTTTTAGGGCTTTTTCGCATGCCTCTTTTGTAATTTCATAAAAAAGAGCTCTCTTCACATTACCGTTTTCAACTATCGATTTTATAAAATAAGCTATAGCTTCCCCTTCTCTGTCGGGGTCCGTTGCTATAAAAACCTCGTCGGCAAGGCGGGATTGATCTTTGATATTTTTAATCACTTTTTCTTTGCCCTTTATCGTGATGTAATGAGGGGTAAAATTCTTATCTATATCGATACCGAGTTTTGATTTGGGTAAATCGATTATATGCCCCACACTGGATATGACTTTGTATCCTTTCTTAAAGTATTTTTGTATTGTTTTAGCTTTTGTCGGAGATTCGACAATTATTAGAGATGCCATAAAACGTTAAATATTCAGTTCGTCAAGCTCATCACCGAGCGATAAACTGTCTGGATTTTCATTAAAGAGCATTATGGATACCAATAACTTCAGTTCGTCTTTGCTGACTTTGTGTTGAGAATAATTCGTTATATCATCAATTACAGATTCGAATTGTTCCTTCGAAAGAATGCCGTAATACACCAATTGATAGAGGTACTTTGCGGCATCATTTGCGAGATAAGCCTTTTCATAAGGGCTCAACTGCCTTTCCGTCATCTTGTTTATAAGTAACTTGGAGCTACGGTCTATGGCTTTCTTGACATCATGACCATTATAACCTCTCATAAGCAGGTTGTTTTTTATATTTTCGGTATCGCTTCCCTTCAACTCCATCTTCTTAATGTAAAGAATCATATCTACCATATTTCTGTTCATACGCCGTAATTTAACATATAAATTCGATTTTGGCAAGTGATGAAAAACGAATTTCCGTTGCATCGGGGGACAACAAATTCGAAAATCAACCGTTTATAAATGCCAAAAGCGATAAATAAATTTTGTCCACTCTTCTATTTCGGTTAAGAAAACCAATAGTGATAATCATCTATTACGTCTCTTTCAAGTATACCCTTCCTTTTTCTTTAAATTATTTCTTAAAGTATTTTATAAGGCAAAGTCATTTTACTTATCTTTCCATGTTAAACAAACATTCAGGGGTGGTTTTCAATGCCACCCTCATATAACAAAAATTGATACTATAAAAATACTTATAATTCTTTTACACATGATTCCCCCTTTTAATAAAGGGGTTTAAATTAATGATATTTGCCAAGACTATCAAGTTTGCAGTATTTTAGTATCCTGACAATAATATATAAAATTTCTTTTTAATCAATACGGTTCTCTTCAATATATGTTTTTAAAAGTTCCCTGTAAAAACTGTCTTTTTTATAAAGCTCTTTATGTGTCCCCGTTTCAATTAACATTCCGTCTTTCAATACAAAATATTCATCAGAAAGAGCATGTAAAACATTGAACTTATGCGATATCACTATACCTGTTTTATCTTTCAAATCTTCTTTTAATAAATTTATCATTTCTTTTTCACTAATAATATCAAGACTTGTAAACGGTTCATCAATGATGAAAAATCTATAATGTTCATTCAAAAGGAAACGAGCAAGAATAACTCTTTGCTTTTCTCCCCCTGAAATAAATGCTCCTCCTTCTCCGAGGGGACGTCCATAAAACTTCTCAAGTTTAGTCTTTTTTATTACATTATCCAATTTTTCTTTCGTGACATATGTTTTATGAAAATGAATAGAAGTTAGTTCATTTAATATATATTCATAATCCCTTCTAATTATCTCTTTTTCGAGATGCAATATCCCCATCATTTCGAATGTTTCTCTTATTTCATCTAATTGAAAATGATAATTTTGATATTTTAAAAAATTATTCAATTGTTTGTCAAACATATTTCTTATTTCAAAAATAATTTTATCTTTTTTACAAGCTAATATTGATTTTTTGCCAAGTGCTATATTGAAAACTACATCTTGATTAAATATTTCACTCTCCTGAGGAAAAACATTTATATAATGAAAATAGTTCGAATAAGCAAAATCATTGATATCAGTACCATAAAATTCTATATGGCCTTCTTTAATTTCATTTTCCTTATAGAGAAGTTTTAATAATGAAGATTTACCTTCCCCTGAGAGACCTACAAATCCTACCTTTTTTCCGCTTTTTATATTAAATGAAAGATTCTTTAAAATAGAATCACTTTTTTCGTCATATCTAAAAGAAAGATCTTTTACTAATAAGGCAATGTTATTACTTAATTTAATAATGTTATCATTCCTCTGCTGTAAAACTTTTTCTCCTTTATCGTAAATATTTAATACACGAGATATTCCTATTTCAGCCCCTCTTATATTTAATATGAAGGCCATAAAATTATCCAGAGGAGAAAAAATAAGTGGAACGTATGCTATAATTGCAATCATTGTTCCATAACTTAATTGATTATTAATAACGAGAGAAACTGTATAAATAATGGTTGCTATTAAAGTAACCATCTTTAAAATGGAAATTAGTGCATTTGGTAAGGGTAAATAATAGGCGTGTAACATTGAAAATTTTTGGTATGACTTGTATTTTCTTTTAACTCTTTTCTATATATTAAAAAAAACTAAAAAATGTTTTATTATATTATTGTTAGATAATGCATCTATAACAGCAGAAGCTAAATTTGTTGAGCATTTTCTCATATTGGAATAGATGTATCGCTCCATTTTAGCCCCGATAAATGAAAGAAAT
>JAACEC010000150.1 GCA_011682715.1 Pseudomonadota bacterium | reverse complement strand
TTTTCTCAGCTTCGAGTACATCGAGGTACTTGTTCAATTCATTTATATGCAATCCGAGAATTGCACTTAAATCCGTCAATGTACATGGACGTCTCCTTATCGTTTCAAGTATCATTGATTCGACATCGTTTCTGTACGATTTAATATCCTTTCTGCTTTTATATTTGGATATAATTTTAACATTGGGAAGCCCCCAGTAGTCTATAATAGATTCGAGGGTCTTTTTTGAGGCAGGTTTAACCCAATCCTCTGTTCCCGGACGATCAAGTGTGTTCAGCTGAACTTTGTCAGGTTTAATTCGGACAATCGCATTTTTGAGCGCATCGAGATTATCATTGTCGGTATTTATCCCTTCCACAATGAATATTTCGAGCCAAATTTCTCCTTTATATTCTTTTCTGAAATCGATTAATCCGGAAATGATTTTTTCAAGTCTGAGTTGGCCGTTTGGGCGATTGATCTTTATGAACGAATCGTTTAGGGCTGCATCAAGGGACGGCAGTACAACATCAGCGGCAAGAATCTCTTTCCTCACATCAGGAATGTAAAGAAGCGAACCGTTTGTTAAAACAGCGGTTTTTATACTGGGATAGTGCGATTTAATATGTGAGAGAATTAAACCGATTTTGCTATGCAAAGTTGGTTCGCCTGAGCCTGAAAATGTGATAAAATCAGGTGCCGGATGATTTTTAACATAATCATCAATTTCTTTTAAAACGATATCAGTGGGTACATATTCCTTTCTTTTTATCGTAAGATCCGTAGTTTTTCCGCATTCACAATATATACAATTGTATGAACAGACCTTATACGGTATGAGGTCTATGCCCAGTGATACACCTAATCTTCTCGACGGAACCGGTCCGAAAACATATTTATATTTCATAGACCAAATATATCACAAATTTTTGATTATGTATAGATTGAAAGTGTGAGTGTGTTGTTACAATGTCAAAATGTCACATATAAATTGCAAAGGGAAATGTAGAAAGTACACAAAAATATATCATCGTGTATTTGTTTCAGTGTCTCCCTGAATACCACCTTTTGTTATCACCTACAAGGTGATAACTTTGGGATATTTTACGAACACCCCGTCCTGACTATCGTCAGTCCACCCCTCTTTGAGAGGGGAATCTTTTTTTTCGAGTTTTTATAATATCCCCCCAATTTTAATATTTTTTATAAAATATACTCACTTGTCAAACTCATATTTTATCCCCTAAATTCTGAAATATGAAATACATAAAGATTGTCATTGCTTAACGAGAGTACGATATGTAAGAACAGTTTGCAACGACAAAAGAAAAATATGAGTGAAAAATGATTACTATATAACGCACTCATTTTGTTTGACAATGGAATGATAAAATGATAAAATGCGATTATGAAAATTCTATTGGTGTCAGATGCATATTATCCTTATCCATCTGGTGTGACAGAGTATGTTTACAATGTAGCGAAGTATTTGAGGGAGAGAAAGCATAAGGTAGACATATTGACCCTTCACTATGACGATGAAAAGAAAGAGAGGGATGTTTACAGGATTGGGTACTGTAAGTTTTTCAATTTGAACGGAACGAATGTTACTTTGCCATGGGGGTTGTCTATTTCCAATGAAATTAAAAACTTTCTCAGAGAGCATAAGTATAATGTGATTCATCTGAACGGCCCTTTTTGGCCAAACATATCGCATTTTGCTCTGAAACATGCAAAAGCTCCCATCGTTTCAAGTTTCCTATCGGTAACATCCGGATTTACCCACATATTTTCACCTCTTTACAGAATTTTATTTCATAATATAAATAGAAAAATCGATGTGAAAATCGGTATTTCACCGGTAGCCATTAATTTCATAAAGCCGTTTTTTCCGGGAGATTATCGATTTATACCTGTGGGTATAGACAGAACGAGATTTAATCCGGATGCAGGTTTTTATGAACCAATGCGGACGGAAAAGGATACAATTAAGGTGCTATTTATGGGGAGGTTGGATAAGAGGAAGGGATTGGATATTTTAATTAAAGCTCTTTCACGACTAAACGGCATGGTAAACTATAAACTTTTTGTCGGTGGAAACAGTAAAAACAGAAGAGAATACGAGGAAATGGCAAAAAAGTTGAATGTTAAAACAAAATTCCTTGGTTTTATACCCAATGAAGATATGGGAAAGGTATATTCATCGGCGGACATATATGTTTCTCCCGCAAAGGGAGGAGAAACATACGGAATTGTTCTCGTTGAGGCGATGTCCTCGGGTGTCCCTGTCATAGCATCTAATATAAAGGGGTATGCAACGGTTGTAAAAGACGGATATAATGGAATCTTAACTGATGTAAATCCAACAGCTTTTGCAAACACCATTGAACGTTTGGCAAACAGTAAAGATGAGCGGATGCGACTGAGGGAAAACGGACTGAAATATGCAGAGAATATCGATTGGAAAAAGGTTATAATCCTGATAGAGAAGGCATACACAGATGCAATTGATATGCACGGGAGGAGGCGATGATAATCGGAATTGCCGGAGGGACCGGCTCCGGGAAAACTACCGTTGCAAAGAAGATAAGAAATACAATAATAGGTAAACATACGGTTGTAATGATGCAGCAGGATAGTTATTACAGAGACCACAGTAATATTCCTTTTGAAGAGAGAGAAAAAATAAATTACGATCATCCCGATTCAATCGACATAGAACTTCTCATAAAACATCTGAAAACATTAATTAGCGGATCTTACATTGATGTTCCTATTTATGATTTCACAACACATACGCGAAAGGTGAAAACGAAGAGAGAAAATCCGGTAGATATAGTTATTATCGAAGGAATACTGATTTTTACAAACAAAGAATTAAGAGAACTTTTCGATTACAAGATTTTCGTCGATACTCCCGGTGATATCAGGTTTATAAGAAGGTTAAAAAGAGATCTTGTCGAAAGAAATAGAACGGTAAATTCCGTTATAGAACAATATCTCACAACCGTTAGACCGATGCATATAGAATTTGTAGAACCTTCCAAGCAATTTGCCGATATCATTATTCCGGAAGGGGGATTTAACAAGAATGCGATAGATGTAGATGTAATATCTTCATCAATACTCCATATTTTAAAGAGAGGTATTTAATGCAAAAAAATATTCTGATTATGTTTCTTTTAGCGATAGTTTCAGTTAGCTGCAGTGTTAAACCTAAGGATCCGTATCCGTCAACAGGGAATTTACATCCGCTTGAAATGGGAAATTACTGGAATTATATGTCTTATAACGAAAGTAGCGGTGAAGTCATTTACACGAGGAAAGAAGTGAGGGACACAATGACGGTTCTTGACACTGTTCATCTGTACAAATTGTATGTTGGGGAGTCAAATGCGGATTTTTCATCGATATCGTGGAACAGTAAACAGTACATAGCCAAGGATGATTCATTTTTATACTACTATAGTTACAATGATTCTTTCCCACACTGGAAAGATATGCCCAATCAGATTAAGATAGGCGATTCGTGGATAAGTGATTGGGATTTGCAGGAATACATCGTTGAAGATAAGGATAGTGTGGATGTTCCGGCAGGTGTCTTCTTTGCATATAAAATTAAGGTATATCCGTATTATTCGAACCATTCCCTTTCTTATTATAAATGGATAGCGGAAGATATTGGTTTGGTTAAAGAGGAACATAATACCTGGTCAACGGTTTTAATGGGGTATCAGGTTAAATAAAAATGGAATTTCTCAAAACGCAGAAAAGAGAATATGCCATAGACAATTTTATAAGAAATTTAAGTAAAGTTAGGGGCAGTGAAAACGTATCTCTAAAAGAATCCTTCGGAAGAATTATCGCAGAGAATATCATAGCACAAATTGATGTTCCCTCTTATTCGAGAAGTACCGTTGATGGATACGCCTGTATTTCGGGATTGACTTAATAATCCTGTCCCTTTCGAATACGGAGGGGAAATATTGATAGGTGAAGAATTTAAAGGTGAAATTGATAAAGACAAAGTTTATTATATCCCAACGGGAGCACCGGTTCCGGAGGGATTCGATACTGTTGTAATGATCGAGAACTGCGAAAGAATAGGGGAAACTATATATGTTGAAAAAACAGTATTTAAGGGCGAAAACATAATCTACAGGGGTGAGGATGTAAAGAGAGGAAATATAATAGCAAATAAAGGGGAAGTATTGAGGAGTGTTGATATCGGAGTTCTCGCTTCGCAAGGGATAAAAGAGCTTTCCGTTTATGAGAAGGTAAAAATAGCAATTATCCCAACGGGAAAGGAATTGAAAAGAGCAGGGGAGAAGCTGGATGATTATTCGGTTTATGATATTAATTCATATATGCTCAAATCTTTATTTGCCGGATTTAACTATTTTAACACTAAAATATTTGAAATAATAAAAGACGATGAAAACGCTCTAAGAAAAATCATAGTGGAAAACTATAACAAATACGATGTTTTTGTGATTTCAGGCGGTAGTTCAAAAGGTATGAGAGACATTACTGTAAAGGTTATAGAACAGTTTGGAACTCCGGGGATTCTTACGCATGGTATAAACATGTCGCCCGGAAAACCTACGATTCTTTCGCTTTGTAACGATAAGATAATTTTCGGTGTTCCCGGGCATCCTGTTTCATCGTATATTTCTGCACGATTTGTAATGATGCCTATTTTAAACTACTTTGCAGGGAGAAGAGATATATTTGAAAATACCATTGGCAAAGGGATTGTATCCATTGACATTCCATCAAAACACGGCATGGATGACTTTGTCCGTGTCACAATAGAAGATGAAATATTAACCCCTGTATTCGGGCAATCCGGCATGGTATCAACCCTTTCTTCTTCTAACGGAATAATAATCATCGGTGATGAAAAAGAAGGTTTATATAAAGGGGAAGAACTGGAATACTATGGTATGATATGAAAAGAGATAAATATCTGAAAACAACGGCATTAAATGAAACTCTTGAAAAGTGGAGAGAACTTACAGACAGATTCTCAATAAACAACATTTCAAGTGAAGAGATAGAGGTGGACAATGCTTATTTCAGAACACTTGCCAGGGAAGTAACGGCCAAAAGGAATATACCGCCATTTTCAACGTCAGCGGTTGACGGCATAGCAGTCAGAGCGGAAACAACATTGGGGGCAAGAGAGGTCACACCAAAGATTTTATATCTTGGAAAAGATTTTGAATATATTAATACAGGATTTAAATTGCCGGGGAAATATAATGCCGTTATAATGATTGAAAATGTTGAGAGGATTGATGATTCCGGAGTAAGAATAAGAAATGGTATTGCTCCGAGAGAAAATGTGAGAAAGGATGTTCACAAAGGGGATATCGTTTTCTATAACGGAGAATTTTTGACACCTGAACATATTGCTGTTCTTATATCAGCGGGTATAAAGAGAGTCTCGGTTAAAAGAAAAATCAGATTCGCATTTATTCCCACCGGAAATGAAATAACATACGACACAACGGATCTGTCAAAAATCATCGAATCTAATAGTTACATTATTCGGGGAAACATAGAGAGATGGGGGGGCATAATTGATGTTTATAAAGTCATTCCCGATGATTATAATTTGATTAAAGATACGATTATTAGGGCTTATAAGAATCATGATGTTGTTGTGGTCGGTGCAGGATCTTCACATGGCACGAAAGATTACACATCATCAGTACTCAAGGAAATTGGAAAAATCATCGTTCACGGAACAAATTTGAGACCGGGAAAACCTGTTATTCTTGGAGAAGTAGAAGGTAAACCATTTATCGGATTACCGGGATATTCATATGCATTTAAGTTAAACCTCGATATATTTATCGGTGAAATATTCAGAAGAATTTATGGGAATAGACCTTCAAATTTGGTGAAAGCCATAACAATGAAGAAAATACCTTCTCAGATAGGTTTAAAACACTACTACAATATAAATCTTGTTTATCTGGATAATCGGATTAAGGCTTTCCCTGTGAAAACCGGTTCAAGCAAATTGTACGGCTGGATTAGTTCCACAGGTTATACGGTAATCAATGAGGGAATAGAGGGAGTAGAAGAAGGCGAAACAATATATGTTCATACGAATAAAAGCGATGATGAAATCAAATCAAATCTGCTTTTCGTGGGATCAAACGATATTCTAATCGGCGAGTTGGGGAATGCTCTGTTTGGTAAAAATATTCGACTATTTATAAATAATGCGGGGAGTATGGGGGGAATTTTTGCCATGCAGAAGAGGGTTGCACATTTTACCGGAATTCATTTGTTTAACGAAGAGAAAAACATGTACAATATTCCGTTTGTAAAAAAATACCTGAACGGAAAGGGGATGCTTGTTCATCTTGCTAAGCGATCACAGGGACTTCTCTTTCCAAAAGGGAACCCGAAGGGGATAAGAGGACTCAGGGATATTGCCGATAAAAGCCTCTCATTCATAAATAGACAAATTGGAGCAGGGACAAGAATAAAGTTCGACTATTTGTTGAAGAAAGGAGGTATAAGTATAGATAAAATCAATGGATATGATAACATAGTAAATACACACATGGATGCGGGATATATCGTAAAGGAGGGGTACGCTGACTGTACAATTGCAATTGAATACATAGCGAGAATGCTTGATCTCGGATTTATTCATCTTTTCTACGAGAGTTACGATCTCTACTTCCCCGAATATTTTTTAGACGATAAAAGGTTTAAAATGATTATT
>JAACEC010000149.1 GCA_011682715.1 Pseudomonadota bacterium | reverse complement strand
AAATATTAATCGAGATAACTAAACCCTAAATAAATTCAGTGTTGCATTACTTTATTCTTAATCTCTCTATTTCTCGCTGGATCATTGTAAGTGCTTCTTACAAGTGTGATTGCCTGCCAAATACCAAAACCTCGGCGTGTGCAGATCGTTTCACTCCTCACGATGAACGTTTTTCTGTCATTGACCATATCCACTTCTCTAACTTTCCAGTTTTTAATTAGTTGAAAGCAGATTCTATACTTAAATTTTCCTCTTCTACTTTTTGCTTTCTATACCATATCTCTTTATCTTTCTATAGAGTGTGGAGTAATCGATACCCAGTATCTTTGCCGTCGCTTTTTTGTTCCCCTTTGTTTTTTTTAGAGTTTCCTTTATTAGTTCTATTTCCTGTTCCTTTATCCCTTTGATTGCCTTTTTCCCCACACTCTTCCCGAACATGGATAATGTACCCTCGACCCCCATGACGACCATCCTCTCAACGATATTTTCCAACTCTCTAACATTACCGGGCCAGCTGTATTGCGTGAATTTCTCCATTATATCTTCATCCATAACCGGCTCTAAAATATTGAACTTAGAGGCATATTTTTTTACGAAATACTTCATGAGTTCCGGGATATCCTCCGGTCTTTCCCTGAGGGGGGGGACGTGAATTGGAATCACATTCAGTCTGTAATAAAGATCTTCTCTGAATTCCCCTTTTTCTATAAGTTTTTTTAAATCCTTATTTGTCGCCGCTATGAGCCTCACATCGATTTTCATGGGATTATGTCCCCCTATGGGTACTATCTCTCTTTCCTGAATAACCCTCAAAAGTTTCGCCTGCAAACTCAGAGGCATCTCCCCGATTTCATCGAGAAAAAAAGTTCCACCGTTAGCAACTTCAAGTAACCCTATTTTATCTTTATACGCTCCTGTAAATGCTCCCTTTTTATATCCGAATAGTTCGCTCTCAAGCAGGTTTTCAGGGAGTGCGGCACAATTTATGGATACGAACTTTCCCGTTCTTCTTTTACTTTTTTTGTGTATTCTTTTGGCTATTAACTCCTTACCTGTCCCCGTTTCTCCGTAAATAATAACAGTACTTTCGATTTGTGCGATGTTATCGACGGTGGCAAGGATATCTTTTATCGCTTCGCTTTTATATATTATTTTATCCTCTTCCCGCATAGCGGTTTTAATAATATCCGTAGACTCTAATTTTTTGATTCGATTATACAATTCTTCAAGAGAAAACGGTTTTATGAGAAAATCCACTGCTCCCTCCCTAAAACCTTCTATGACTCCGTCCACCGAACCGTATGCAGTCATTAGTATTCCCTTAATGGAAGAATCTATCTTTCGGCAGTTCTTCAGAAATTCGATACCGTCCATCTTCGGCATCTTTATATCACTAACAAAAACTCCGATTTCTCCCTTTTTTACCTCTTCAAGAGCCTCCACGGGATCGGTAAAGGTTACCACATCATAACCCTTTTTTCTGAGTCCGAGACCGATCCATACATTCATACTCTCTTCATCGTCAATAATTAAGATTTTCATGCTCTCCTCAATTTTACTTTTATCTTTGTCCCTTTCCCTTTAACGGATTCCACTTCGATATCTCCGCCCACCTCTTCAACTATCTGTTTCGATATGGTAAGACCTATTCCCATTCCCCCTCTTTTCATGGAGAAATACGGCTTGAAAATATTCTCCAAATCCTCCTTGTCTATCCCCTCTCCGCTGTCTTCTATGACAACAGACACTTTTTCATCTTCGGTATAACACTTTATTTTTATCACACCTCTATAATTCATCGCTTGGGCTGCGTTCCTGATAAGATTGGAAAACACCTCATTAAGCTCTTTTGCTCCTTTTATAATACTGTTTTCTGCGGAACAGTCAATTTGAAAAGTTATATCTTTAAACAATTTGTCATGTGCGACAATATCCGTGACATATTTTATCTCTTCAGCAACATCCATATCCTTTACCTTTTCGATCCACCGCTCTCTTGAAATTTGTCTGAATTTGTCCAGAATCTGCGCAAGTCTGTTGGATTCCTTTGCTACAAGTTTAAGAAGCGATTTTGTGTCGGATGAATCGTCCATACCGCTTATTGCAACTTCGGTTGCTCCTTTAATCGAAGCAAGCGGATTTCCTATCTCATGTGCAACCGCCGCCGACAAATTGGAAATCGCTCTCAAACGCTCTATCTCTTTTTCCTTTTCGATACTTTTTTTCTGTTCGCTAATATTGGTGATGAAAATATTGTGGCCTATAATTTTATTCTTGCCGTCATTTATCCTGTTGATATTTACCCTGTAAAAGGAATTTTCCAATTTCATTTCAAATTTATTTTCCTCTATATTCTCTACGTCTCCCAATTTTCCCGCAAGTTCGTCTATTAGAATGTCCTTATAATTACGGTTAATTACGGATTTTGTAGTTTTTAAAAATTTCTTCGAATAGTTGTTGAAATATTTTATATAGCCGTTTCTGTCAAGTGTAATGATGGCATCGTTGAAACTTTTAATAATGTCATTCAGGGTGATTCTGACTTCTTGTAAATTTTCCTTTCCTTTAAGCAATATTTCCGAAATATAAGCCGATAATGCCCCTACCGTCAAAAATGCGAGAGAGTAGGTGTATGACCGAATAAAAATTAATCCCTTTGGTATATTGGATGTAAAAATTAGAAATGAGGGCGGAATCAGTGCTGTAAATTTCGAACGTAAATAGACCACGGCAACGAAAGAAACAATACTTAAGACGGATGTAAAAAAACTCCCCTTTGCGAAAAGATAGATAGATGCAACAATAATATCGATAAAATACAATATAAAGTAGGGGCTTTCTATGCCTCCTGTAAAATACAATATGACAGATGAAAGTATAACATCCAATGTAAATTGAACGTATAAAGAAATTGTGGTATTGATTTTTACAAGAAGATAGCCGATTACGGAAACTAATCCCCCTCCTGCAATTAATGAAACAAGCAAAATTATATCTGTTTTACCGAGATTCCCCATAAAGAGAAACTCAATCCCTAATAAAACAGCAATTAATACGGGTCTTACAAAGAGTAAAAGATAATTATCCCTTTTCATCTATTCCCCTTTTAACCTCTTTGAGATAGCAAATCATCTATTTTTCTACATTACATGTGATATTAGTGTAAACTCAGGTAAATACATCGCTATAACAATGTATCCAACGACAA
>JAACEC010000148.1 GCA_011682715.1 Pseudomonadota bacterium | reverse complement strand
AGAGAAAATGTGGATAAGCCGAATAAGGCTGAGAAGGTTATTTCGGTATGATTTTATGCAGAGGTGATTTTACACACTTTTTTGGACTTGACTAGACCTTACAAATTGTCACCAATCTTTTCATTAATAAGCACCACAATTAAAGTTAAACGTTGTTAAACAATAAATAATGTAAACAATACTAATAAAAGTTGGTATTGCTAGCGGTAATATATATCCAATAAAGACCTCTTGTGCATGTGATTTCCTTACCATACGATCATATTCCTTAGTATATGCATCAATATACTTAGGGGATTTACCAATGAGTTTTGAAACTTCCACTTTAGGTTCAACTGAATAGGCAATTCCAGCGGTAATTAATCCGGTTCCCAAAAAAATCCTGGACATTACTGTATTATTCATAAATAGCACCGATGAGGTTTCTAAAATACCAAGTAGACAACCTCCTCCAAACCAAAAGATCCCTTCTGGATCCATTCCCGCATCTCTATCCGCTGCCATCTTCGCTGAAACAATAATTACAAGTAGTGAATCATCTGAACAATATGGGTCTATTCCTCTATGTTGGTAACGCTCTTTTAAGTATGGGTTCAATTCCCTGTCCTTCAAATCATTAGCATTTATCAAGATCGGTGTTAATAGCATTAAAAATGCAAGTAGAATTGGAATTAATATTTTGAATAATATATCCGCCTCCATTTTTTCAATAGAAATATACATCTTTGAAATCTGTCATGATTTAACAATCGACTACAACTATTTTTATTGAATAGCGATTTATCATAAAATAATAGATATACGCCTCCTCATGGTGATTTCAATTGGAGTACACTACGACCAACCAAAGCACCATAAACCACACCAAGAACAAGGCATCCCCCAACTGCATAACGTGTCTCTATTCTCTTACTTTCGGCTTTATATGCTTCCGTGTATCTGGCAATATACTCGGGAGATTTGCCTATTAATGCACTCTCCTTCGGAATAGGGTCGTCTATAAGTGCCGCTCCGACACCAAATATATCCAATAAAAATCCCGCAGAAAACCACAAACACCCGTTAGTGTTTCGTTTTGCATCCCTTTTTGCCCTATGAATAGCATAATAATCCTTGCTTCCGAAAGCAAATTCATTTTTACCGGCAAAAAGTGTTGATGTTCCCACAGAGAGTAGCATAACGGGAATCAAACAGTATTTTATAAAAATTGTTTTCATCTTTTACCTCACTTTATCCCTTCAGATCCGAATGTATACATTCCCTTTTTGCATTTATTTTTTTCTGATTCATAACCGTTTCCGACAGAAAGCAAATGTAAACTACCGAGAGTAATAAAAATGTTTTTCACTCTCCGGACATAGAACTTGAAATATAAAAATATAATAAAGTACATTATATAATCTTTGTCTTCAAGCTTGAGATTCTCGGGCTTTTCCCTTATTAGAAGATACAAAAAGTAGATTATTTTAATTATACTTATCATATTCCTACTCCCCGAGTTTTGAGGAGAACAATCTCCTCAAAACCCAAAGACAATTCTCTCCCTATAATCAATTACCTCCGCCTCTAAACAGTATGCCGGCTTTTACTTCCAATCCACTGTCCAAAAAATCGGTGGTTACAAATCTTCCCGCTCCTTCGATATATACACTTGTATAGTATGAATTTAAGATTATAAACCCTACTTTCGGTCTTAATAAAACTCCACCTATGGAGCTATTAGGATTAATATCCTTCCTGGCATAATCGTATTCTGCTCCGAAATCAAAGCCGAAATATGCCGTATTGACTCCCGGATGTGTTATATAACTATATCCTATACTTGCGGCTATTCCCGCCGCAACGGGCCAATCAAAATTGATACTCACCCTCGAATTATCTGTCGTTTCCGTAATAAACGAGCAGTTAAGCATCAAAACCTTCTTATAATGGCCCGCATAAAGTCCGTCATAGGTTAGCGTGTTCCACATATACCCCGTTGAAAGGCCAAAGGAATTCTCCCCTTTACTCCGTTTTACCTTCTTTGTCGTCACCTCATTTGGTGTAAGAATTCCGTTTTTCACCAATTCATCCAATGATTTTCCCTCTCCGAGAACAGTAGCTGCCGCCTTTGCTGCATACTCAATATCATCAGGGTTCGAGAGATTAAAATTTTCATTGATAATAAATTTCCTGGACAACAGGTCAAGAACATCCATCCTTATGATTAGAGTTTCGTTAATATAGTAATATTTGAATATGATAACCTTAGAATATTCACCGTTTCTGAATTTATTGCCAATTTTATCAATATCACCCCAATAGTTTGGCAAATTACTATCAATTACAGTTGAAACACTGTAATTGTATTTACCACTCAAATCATCAATAAATAAGCTCACAAAAGATTTCCGTGCGCTTTCGTCTATGGTTGTAGGCGTATAATCCGCAATTACAACTTTTTCACCAAATGTCAAAACAGGTATTAAAAGCATTAGCATTAGAAATACTCTTTTCATAGGTCCTCCTTAAATAAAATTTTAAGATCACAATAAAACCCTTTCCCCAAATTTAAATTTACCCCTTGATGGAGAAGTATCTTACCAATTGACTTTTTTCCGACGATCTTTTCTTCATATCTGCCCTCCTTCTTAGAGCTTTTTGTGTTAATAATTCTATCCAACGACATAAGTAGAAATACCAAGTAGATAAAAATTGCTATTTTGATGATGTTCATAAACACGCGGCTTTTGTTAAATCTTCTTTTCATACTAATATTTATGCAATTTCCATGCCAAAACACTATGTAATGGAATAATGTAACTTAAGAATTTACAAAAATTAAAAGTGTGAAGATTTTTCACACTTTGTGAAAATATTACACACTTTTTTCGCTTAATCGGGAATTATTTTAATAAATTGGTAAGTTTCGCCCAGATCTCTTCCCTTTTCTCATTGGGAATCAACTGAAATTTACCCTTGTTTCCTCCGCCCTTTATGTCGAACTCCCTCTTTATTTCATCTAATAACGCTTTAAATTTATCATTTTTGTCTTGTTTTACGGCAATGAAGATTCTGTTCGTGTCGCTGTTTCGAATTATCGATTCGACGCCTTTCCCGATGAGACGGGATTGAATATACCTTATCTCCTCATCCTTATATCCCTTCAATTCATCCTTATAGATATTTTCTTTTACATTTTCCGCAAAATCATCCAATTCTTTTAATTTGTATTTTTTAATCTGTCTTTTGAGTTCTTTTTCTCTCTCAATGAGTATTTCCACCCCCTCAATGATGCTATCCTCGTTCATCGTTAATACTTTTTTCAATTTGCTTACAACGGTAAAATTTTTACGGTAATCGTTCAGCGCTCTGTAACCGCATTTGAAATGCAATCTTATATTTTTCCTGACCTTATCGATACCGGTGATTTTAAAAATCCCTATCTCCCCCGTACGATTGACATGTGTTCCGCCACAATATGAAATATCGACACCATCTATGGCAACAACCCTCTTCGGTCCGTTTATGTTGACTTTCTTTCTTACCCCTTCTACTTCTCCTTCCGTGAAATATTTTTTTACCTCAATATTCCTAAAAATCGCATCATTAACGAGCATCTCGATTTCATCAATTCTGTCTTCGGTAATATTTTTCACATCCGTTTCTATTGAGGAATCTTCCTCCCCCATGTGAAATGAAAGGGTTTTTATACCGTATTTATCCTCTATAACCCCCGAAAGCATATGTTGCCCCGTGTGTTGTTGCATATGATCAAACCTTTTTCTCCAGTCGATTGCGCAATTTACATTTTTCCCCTTCACCGCCTTATCTGTAATATGAACGATTTCACCATTCTTTGTAACAACATCAATGACATTTGCATCCCCAATTTGACCTTGATCCCCTGTTTGTCCCCCTGATTCCGGATAAAAATAGGAATCTCCAAGTATTACGGAAAACGTACTGTCTTCGTTACGATCACACTTTACTATATCGGTTTTAAATTCGTTTAAATATTCGTTATCTAAGCAGAGCTTCTTCATCTTCGAGACACTCCAACTGTTCGGGAATAATCGTTTTTCTCGC
>JAACEC010000024.1 GCA_011682715.1 Pseudomonadota bacterium | reverse complement strand
TGGATCGCATAATGAGAAATGGGAAAGATATCTATATATACGGTGATTTAATACACAACAGAATTGTAATGGATGAATTGAAGAAAAGGGGTTTAAAAGTAATCAAAAGTATAAGCGAAATCCCAGATAGCGGG
Organism: Pseudomonadota bacterium; assembly: GCA_011682715.1. Classification (GTDB taxonomy): domain Bacteria; phylum Hydrothermota; class 32-111; order QNBC01; family QNBC01; genus QNBC01. The sequence continues at coordinate 10,111 of JAACEC010000024.1, read as the reverse complement.
ACAATGGTTATTAGAACTCACGGTGTAAAACCGGAAGTATACGATAAAGCAAAGGAAAAGGGATTGAAAATAGTGGATTTGACGTGCGTTTTTGTTAAACGGAGCCAAAGTTTTGCAAGAAGGATAGTAGAAAAGGGGCTGAAATTAATTATAATCGGTGAGAAAAACCATGATGAAATACTAAGCATTCAAGGAAATGCCGGAGGCGAATCAATTGTGATAAACAGTGTGGAGGAAGCACAATCGATAAGAGGAATCGAGAGAGCCGGCATTGTCATTCAGACAACATTCGAGAGAGAACTTGCGAAATCCATAATCGGGGAACTATTCGACAGAACAAAATATATCGAGGTTTACAACACAATATGCGATGCAACGGAAAAGAGACAGGAGTCATGTAAAAAACTCGCATCACAAACGGATTCTTTTGTTGTAGTAGGAGATGAGAACAGTTCCAATACAAACAGGTTGTATGAGATTGCAAAATCGAGAAATGAACATACATTTATGGTAGCCGATAAAAGAGATATCGATTGCAACGATTTTAAGGATAGTAAAACGGTAGGTGTAACGGCAGGAGCCTCGACGCCCGATTACATAATAAACGGAGTAATAGAGAAAATAGGAAATAGTTAAAAATTCTATATAAGGAGGACCAATTTTATGGCGGAAAACGAAAAAAAATTGACAGGAAAGGTGAAATTTGTTAAGGAAACGATTTCTCCCGACGACAAAGAGCAATTATTCGGTAACTACGAACTGAAGAAAAGCAGTAGGAACATGCTATCGGGAAAAATCATAACTATCGGGAAAAAAGATGTTATTGTTGATATCGGGATGAAATCGGAAGGTGTTATACCCGTTGAAGAATTTGACGAAATTGAAAAATGGAAACCGGGTGATACGGTAGATATCTTTATCGAATCACTCGAATCGGAAGACGGGCTCGTTCTTTTATCAAAGAAGAAAGCTGATTTCGAGAAAGTATGGGATAAAATCAAAGAATCTTATGACAACAACAGCGATGTAGAAGGAAAGATTAGAAAGAGGGTAAAAGGCGGAATGATAGTGAACGTTCTCGGCGTGGAAGCCTTTCTACCTGGTTCGCAAATTGATCTGCATCCCGTAAGAGATCTCGATGGGTTAATCGGGAAAACGATGGAATTCAGAATAATCAAACTCAATTTCAAGAGAAGGAACATCGTGATTTCTCATAGAATTATTCTCGAAGATCAGATAAGCAAGAAAAAAGAGGAACTTTTAAAAGAACTCGAAATCGGACAGGTTAGAGAAGGTGTTGTAAAAAATATTACCGATTTTGGTGCATTTATTGATCTGGGCGGCATTGACGGACTTCTTCACATTACGGATATTTCATGGGGACGTATAAACTACCCGTCCGAGATGTTTTCGGTCGGTGATAAGATAAAGATAAAAATTATTGGCATTGACGAAGAAAAGAACCGTGTTAGTCTCGGAATGAAACAGCTTTACCAACATCCATGGACAAATATTGACGAAAAGTATCCCATTGGAAAAAAAGTAAAGGGAACGGTAACATCAATCACAAATTACGGTGCTTTCGTTGAATTGGAAAAGGGAGTTGAAGGTTTGATTCACATATCCGAGATGTCCTGGACCGAACATATTAAACACCCTTCACAGTTGCTTTCGGTAGGCGATGAGGTAGAAGCGATTGTTTTGAATATTGATAAGGAAAATGAAAAAATCTCATTGGGACTTAAACAAGCAAAACCGAACCCGTGGGAACTTATAACAGAGAAATATCCGGAAGGTTCCGTCGTCGAAGGTAAGATAAGAACTCTTACCAATTTCGGTGCTTTTGTTGAGATAGAACCCGGCATAGACGGCTTGATCTATATATCGGATCTATCATGGACAAAGAGAATCGAACATCCCAGTGAAATATTAAAGAAGGGTGAAACAATAAAATGTAAAGTTCTTGCCGTTGATCCCGAGAACAAAAAGATTTCCCTCGGTTTGAAACAGATGGAAGAAGATCCTTTTGAAACAATCGAGAAAAAGCATCCCAATGGTTCTCATATGGAAGTAGAGATCGCCGAACAATTTGCAAAAGGGTATATAGTGAAATTGCCTAATGGACTCAGAGCGATTTTACCCTCTTCTCATCTGAGTAAAAAAGACGGGGGAGAAGGACAAGAATATAAAACAGGCGACAAGCTGAATGTCAAAATAATACAGATCAATAAGCAGCAAAGAAAAATCGTTGTAAGCGAAAAAGAATTCGTAAAGGATCAGGAACGCCAAGAGGTTGAAGAGTATCTGAACAGACAGGAAGAAAACTAATGATGAGGGGGAACAATTCCCCCTCTGAAATTTATAGGAGGAAATGGTGGCTGATAAATTTGTTGTAGTTATAGGAGGTGTAATAAGCGGAGTAGGTAAAGGGATAGCTACTTCCTCTATAGGGAAAATACTGAAAGAGTTCGGTTACAATATAACCGCTGTTAAAATTGATCCGTATATCAATTATGACGCCGGGACGCTGAGACCTACGGAACACGGTGAAGTTTGGGTGACTTACGATGGCGGAGAGGTCGACCAGGATCTCGGAAATTACGAGCGTTTTCTCGGTATGCATTTGCCCAGAAAGAACAATATTACAACAGGACAGGTGTATGACAAGATCATAAAAAATGAAAGGCAGGGGAAGTATCTCGGTGAAACCGTACAATTTATTCCGCATATACCTAATGAAATTATTCATAGGATAAAAGTTGCTTCCCAGGGGTATGATATATGTCTTATAGAAATCGGTGGTACGGTGGGAGACTATGAAAACATACCGTTCCTCTTTGCTATGAAAAGCCTTGAGAAACAATTTTCAAAAGACAATGTTTTGTATGTACTCGTTACCTACATGCCGATACCTTCAAACATAGGCGAAATGAAAACAAAACCGACACAGCAGGCTATAAAACAACTTAACGAGCACGGAATATTCCCCGATATAATCCTTTGCAGAGGTGAAAAACCTCTTGATACCGTTAGGAGGAAAAAGATTGAAATTTATGCGAATATAGCTTCTCAATATGTTATTTCGGCACCGGACGAAAAAGTTCTCTATGCAATACCCTTGAATTTCGAAAAGGAAAATCTCGGTAAAAAAGTACTGCAAAAGTTGAAATTAACACCTAAGAAAAAACCGGATTTCAGCAAATGGAAAAAACTGGTAAATGTCATAAAATCACCCGATAAGTCCGTGGAAATTGCAATGGTGGGAAAGTATGTGAATATCGGTGAATTTAGCCTTAAAGACAGTTACATAAGTGTAAATCAATCTCTCGAGCATGCCGGAGCCCATCTCGATACCGGTGTAAATATAAATTGGATAGAGGCGGAAGAATTGGAAGATTACGATAAGGTCAATGAAATGCTATCCAGGTACGATGGTATCGTTGTTCCCGGCGGATTCGGATCCAAAGGAGTCGAAGGGAAAATCAATGCCATAAGATATGCAAGAGAAAATAAAATTCCATACCTCGGGTTGTGTTACGGACTGCAACTTGCCGTTGTCGAATATGCCAGAAATGTTCTTGGGATGAAAGGAGCGAATACAACTGAAATTGACAAAAATACACCTTTCCCTGTGATTGATATTCTCGAATCACAAAAGCGTTTGATGGCTAAAAGCAATTATGGTAATACGATGAGACTGGGTTCATATTGTGCATATCTGGATAAAACCAGTTATATATTTAAGTATTACAAGCTGTTGAACAGGGTAAAAACAATAGAAGAAGTACATGATTATTACAGAAAGGACGAAAATGCCGAAAAGCGAATCGGTATAGTTAAACCCGAAGAGTCGAGTACTCTCGTTTTGGAAAGACACAGACACAGGTATGAGGTTAATCCCGATTACATAGAGAAATTTGAGAAAAGCGGGTTGACAATAGCCGGATATCATAGAATGAAAGATGGTGTTAAACTTGTAGAGTTCATTGAGATCGAAGGACATCCATATTTTGTGGCTACTCAGGCTCATCCGGAATTCGAATCGAGTCTTGAAAATCCGTCTCCGATGTTTTACGGTTTCATAGATTCGGCAAAAAAAATTAAGTAGATGCCTTGCCAAAACTTAAATATGTAATTATATTACTATGTTATGAATTATATCAGTAATGAGAAGATAGAAGAAGTTCTGTCCAATGTAGATATTGTTGAAGTAATAGAAGAATATGTCCCGTTGAAGCAGGTAGGTGCCAATTATAGGGCTCTTTGCCCTTTTCATACGGAGAAGACTCCTTCATTTTATGTCTCTCGAGAAAAAGGCATTTACCACTGTTTCGGTTGCGGAAGGTCGGGTAATGCTATCAAGTTTTTAATGGAATACAATAATATAACATTCCCGGAAGCAATAGCCGTTTTGGCTGAAAAAGCCGGGATTAAATTGGGCGACGGTTATGAAACAAGCGGTAGTGAGAACAATTACAGAAAAATATTGGAAGATGCATTGCATTATTTTGAAGACTCGCTGTCGGGAAGTAAGGGCAATATAGCCGTACAGTACATCAAAAACAGAGAGATAAGCGAAAAAATGGTGGGAAAATTTCACATCGGATATGCCCCCCCTCACGGATTATTAAATTACATCGGAAAAAAGGGATGGAAAACAAAGGATGTTATAAAAACGGGTTTGGTTATTAAAACGGAAAGTGGTGAGATATATGAACGGTTTAGGAACAGGATTATGTTTCCCATATACAACACCGTTGGAAAGATTATCGCATTCGGAGGAAGAAGTCTCGGTAATGAATTACCCAAGTATATAAATTCTCCCGAAACGGAGTACTACAAGAAAGGACATATCTTTTTCGGTATATGGCAGGCAAAAAACAAAATCAAAGAAGTCGATGAAGCCGTCATAGTTGAAGGCTATATAGATCTGATATCATTGCATCAGAAGGGGATAGAAAATGTTATTGCACCTTTGGGAACCGCCCTCACCTCGGAGCAGGCACGGTTATTAAAGAGATACACCGGTAGTGTAATATTAATGTTCGATGCCGACGAAGCGGGATTAAAAGCATCGGAGAGAGGGATAAACATATGTTTGAAACAAGGGTTATCCGTATATATAGCCTTAATGGAGAAGGGGATGGACCCTGATGATTATATAAAAAAATACGGCGTTGAGGCTTTAAAAGAGAGAATCGACGAAAAAGTAAATTTTCTCGACTTTAAAATTACAATGCTGAAGAAAAAGTACAATTTTAACGATGTGGACCAGGTGAGCAGAGCTTTGAGGGAAATAAAAGAGATCGTTCTATTGATACCTGATGTTATCACCAGGGAATTGTGGTACAAGAGAATTGCCGAACAGTTCGAAATTCCCATAGAAACAGTTAGAACGGAAAAAGTTAAATCCATAGAAAATACCAGGAAAGAAAAAGTCGTAAAACGAAACGAGTTGAATTCGATTTATGCGAATATTTTAAATATTATAAATATCGCTCATGATAAGCAGAATTTCTTTGATTATATAAAAACCTACATTCCTTTTCAGTATTTGCAGGAGAACGCTATAGGTAAAATAATCTATGATATTGTTCTCAGTGAGAACATGCCATCGATAACCGATATGATAAATTCTTTGGATGGGAAAAACCGTGATATCGTTTACGAAGGGGTGTTTATGGAAAATACGTCGGATAAGCTGCTTATGCAGTCTTTGAAAATGAACTGGAAAAAATTATTGAGAATTAAGTTGAAAGAGATAAATAACAGAATATCAAATGCGCTGTTGTATAACGAAGATGTAAGCGAATATGAAGAAAGGCAATCGGAAATTATACATCATCTCCAAAAAATTAAAGCAGGAGGAGTAGATGGCTAATAAGGTTAACCTTAATGATTTGGTCGTTAAATTAGTAGATGAGGCGGGAGAAGAAAAGGAGCTTTCGTATAAGCAGATTAATTCTTTCTTGCCGCCCAGTATGATTATGTCGGATGATATTGAAAAGGTGATAGAGATGCTGGAAAGCAGAGATATAACGATTGTTGAGAAAATGATAAAAAGGAGAGAAACTGACGAGGAGGAGATGGTATCCCGTTCCGGTAAAGACGCAAATGATACCATAAGGGTTTATTTTAAGGAGATGGGCAGAATACCTCTATTCACCAAAGAGATGGAAGTTAAGATATCAAAGGAAGTGGAACAATCACAAGCCATTTTAACGAAGTTAATTTTTTGGTCCAATGAGGATATAGATGCTTTCTGTGAGAAAATCTGTAAAATCAAATCCGGAGAGGTCCATATTGAAGATTACATACACACGGATTTTAAATTTTTTACCGATGAGAGTGATTTTGATATCTTAAACGAAGAGCAGATTTATGCTGCATTCGACGAGGTATTGTCTCAAAACAAGAAGTTGAAACGATTGAATGCAAAAGAGAAAAAAAATTATAAAAAAATCCATACTATTAAGGATGCAATAATTAAAACATTGAACAAACTCGGTTTGCGGGAATCGGTTTTGAAAGAGTACGGGTTCAATATTGTTGAGCAAAACAGTAGAATTACAAAACTGAAAAACGAAATGAAGAATATGTTCCGTAAGTATGAGTTCGACGAAAGCATAATGGAAAAGTCAAATGAAGAATTTCAAAAAATGATCGAAGAGAGCAATGATGCCGAGATTATAGAGGTTTTGTCTGACCTTCGCTTTAAGAGAAGTGAAATAGATGCTATATTTAAAAGCACAGGCTTAAACGAAGATGAAATAAGAAAGCTTTCAAAGAATATAAGTAGATATTTTAAAAACATAGACGATGCAAAGAAGAGAATGATAGAAGCAAATGTGAGATTGGTAGTCAGTATAGCAAAGAAATACACTAACAGAGGATTAGAATTTATGGATCTCATACAGGAAGGAAATTCCGGTTTGATGAAAGCTGTTGAAAAATTCGATTACAGGCGCGGATATAGATTTAGCACATACGCGACATGGTGGATAAGACAAGCAATTACGAGAGCCATAGCGGATCAGGCAAGGACAATTAGGCTTCCCGTACATATGATTGAGGTAATGCACAAGGTGATAAAAACTTCGAGGATATTAAGCCAGGAATTCGGTAGAGCTCCGACCCCGGAAGAAATAGCGGAAAAGTTGGATATTTCCGTGGACAAAATAAAGAGTGTTTACAAGATTACACAAGGAACAGTGTCTTTGGACAGACCGATTAATGATAGTAGCAATACCCATTTCGGTGATTTTATAAAAGATCAGAAGGTAGTTTCCCCTCAAAAAGCCGCAAATCTCGTTATTTTAAAGGAGAGATTGCAGGAAGCATTGAATACTCTGAGCGACAAAGAGAGAAGAATTCTTTCTCTAAGATACGGTTTGGATGACGGAGTCCCGAGAACATTGGAAGAGGTTGGTAAGATTTTCAGTGTGACGAGAGAAAGAATAAGACAAATAGAGACGAAGGCTCTGAAAAAATTAAGTTTCCCTACGAGAGCCAGGAAACTGAAACCGTTTCTGGACGTAACAGATGAACACTATTAATTAGAAGGTTTGAAAATAGTTTTTTGTTATCCAACCTTCGATTCCGTTTAGAAAACGGATATGAGCAAAATCATTTTTATGATCCATAAGATAAAACTCGGCCCCTTCGGGGGCTTTTGCTTTTGATATGAATTCATTTCCGGGACCTTCCAAAATCTCTGTCTTCTTTAGAACAACGCCGAACGTTTTCTTTGCATTGGATTTGATATCAATCATTGCTCCGTTTATAAAGAATTCGAATATAAGAACGGTGATAAAAAGATAAACATTTACGGGAGACTTTAAAAAGAGCAGAACAATAAGAATCAAAATACCTGCCAGCGCAAAAACAAGTAATATGTTAAATGAGAAAGATTTAATCAGGAAATCAAACGATTTTATCGATTTTAACGGAAGAAAATCATGAGGGAGTTTTGACCTGTAAATTTTTAGATTGGTTTGTGCATCCTTGAAATCCGGTTTTAATTTCAAAGCTTTATCGGTGTATAATATAGCTTTTCCAAGAGATCCCAATTTGTAATAAGCAACCCCCAGATTGTTCAAATCGGAAGGCATAAGCTGTGTTATGTCACTGCCGTAAAAATCAACGGCCTTTTGATATTGCCCCTTTTGAATGTAAGAGATGCCGTCATTATCGGCACCACTTACAAAACCGAATGAAAGAACGGTAACTATAAAACTATAGATAAACAATCTTTTCATCATTATAACCCTTTGTCGCATTTCTTGTATCGAAAATAACATCGGAGTGTTCAACGATGAACTTGTAATCGTAATCGCTGTGATTTGTCGTTATAACTACTAAATCCATATCTTTTAAAAGTTCCGTAGTAATTTCAGTCGAATGGAGAAGAACACTATCCTTTGAAATTTCAGATGGGTCTTTAACAACATAGAACTCTTTTATGTAAGGATCGTTGTAGAATACATTTGCTTTCCTGGTGAAGAGTTCTGAAACGATGTCGATTACAGGTGATTCTCTTAGATCATCGATATCTCTTTTGTAAGTGACACCTAATACGAGGATTTTCGAATCTTTAATACTCTTTGATTTCTCATTAAGAATATCTCCTATGCGGGAAACGATGTATTTGGGCATATTCGAATTGATTTCATCCGCCAATGTTATGAATTTTGCATTGTAATTGTAGAGCTTCATTTTCCAACTCAGATAAAGGGGGTCTATGGGGATGCAATGACCGCCCAGCCCCGGTCCAGGATAGAAAGCCTGGAAACCAAAGGGTTTTGTGGAAGCTGCGTCTATAACTTCCCAAACGTTGATATTAAGTTTATCGCACATTATGGCGATTTCATTGGCAAGTCCGATATTAATGCTTCTGTATGTATTTTCCAATATTTTGACGGCTTCAGCTGCTCTCGTAGATGAAACGGGAACAACCTTATCAATTATTTTCCCATATAAATACGAACCGATTTCGGTACATTGTTTTGTTACACCGCCAAAAACTTTCGGTGTATTTTTGGTCTGATAAATAGGGTTTCCCGGATCGATCCTCTCGGGAGAGAATGCGAGATAAAAATCTTCTCCGACTTTCATTCCCGTACTTTCGAAAACGGGCAGTAGAACTTCATCGGTTGTCCCTGGATATGTTGTCGATTCAAGAACGACAAGCATTCCCCTATGTAAATATTTTACGATTTCATCTCTTACGTTTATGATAAAAGATATATCCGGTTCTTTTGTTTTATTCAGGGGGGTAGGTACACAAATAGAAACACTATCAATATTCTTTAGAACGGAATAATCCGTAGTGGCTCTTATTTTCCCCTTTTGTACGAGTTCCTTCAAAAGTTCGTCATCGACATCCTTTATATAATTGACTCCTTTGTTTATTTTATCTACTTTATCTTTATCCAATTCTATCCCGATAACATTAAAATCGTTTCGGGCAAATTCAACGGCAAGGGGGAGTCCGACGTATCCCAAACCGATTATACCGATCAGAAAATCTCTATTGTCAATTCTCTTTTTTATATCATACATAGCGTACCTCCTAATGTAATATATAATACATTTAATCCCCAGATTGTCAAGAAAATAATATTAAAATATGGTAGATATATTAACCGCTTCTACAAAAAAATCTAATATGGATATCATGCAATAAACTCAGATACTGTATCAAGCAGACAATTGTTTGATAGTAATTATTTTGCTAAAAAATAGTGTTGTTCTTTGAATTGTTTTTTTACTATAACTATGTATTTTTCAATTGCCATTTTTTTGCACTTTTACCCTGACATTGACATACAGGTTTTATACCTAACGTACCGTTGAGATTTCAGGAGAGAGTAAGTGGGATTTATATCCCGAACGGTCTTTAATGACCTATGACAAGATGTATCTTTATCGCTTCCCTCCCATATCTTTTTCTTTCTCATTATTCCCGATTTTATCATATTTTCCCCATTTTACAATATACGATGAAATCTACGGCTTTTCCCACTTCCTTTACTTCCATTAGGTGGTTAATATGTCCGTACCTATTTTCTCATATTTCAGTTAGATGCTTGACAATTTTCATCGGAATGCT
>JAACEC010000023.1 GCA_011682715.1 Pseudomonadota bacterium | reverse complement strand
AAGTCTTTTATTGACATTGGTATAATCTGTGATAATATATACTCATGAAATCTAAATGGAAACTTAATGAGATTATTTTCGTTGCAATTTCAGGTATGGCTCTTGCAGTTATCTTTTTCGGGTGGACGTTTGTTTATGAACTTAGCAAACCGTTGAAAATATTCGGACTTAACTACCTCTTTACGGGTGTTTGGGTAGCAGGCGGTATCTTCGTGCCGTATATAATAAGGAAACCGGGATCTGCAATCTACGGTGAGATGTCGGCTTCGTTTTTTGAGATGTTCATTACCCAGTGGGGCGTTACCGCTCTTTTATGGGGGGCCGTCCAAGGGATTATTGCGGAGATTGTATTCTTGATTTTCAGATATAAGAAATTCAATATGTTTGTTGCCGTGCTTGCCGGTGCTTTGTCCAACCTTGGAGCGTATGCGCTGGAATATTACTTTTACAAATACAGCGGATTGAAATCGTGGCTGATAATTAACGGTGTGTGGTCATCACTATTAAGCGGAGCGATTTTAGGCGGCGTTTTAAGCGTTCTTGCCGCAAATTCGCTGAAAAAAGCCGGAATTTTAAAGAGTTTCAAAATCTCAGATGGGAATTAACGTTTGTAACATCTCCCTGCAAATTGACGGGAAAAAGATATTAAACAATATCTCATTTTCTGTGGATGAGGGGGAAAACATGCTTATTCTGGGACCATCCGGAGCGGGAAAAACATCCCTTATCAATGTCCTCACAGGCATTATTCCTAATAATATTCCGGGAAAAATCGAGGGGGAAATAGAAATTGACGGCATATCACCTGAGAATCAAAGGGAAGAATTTATACAAAGGGCAGGTATAATTTTTCAGAATCCCGATGATATGTTTGCAACACTGAAAGTGGAAGATGAAATAGCTTTCAGTCTCGAGAGAAGAGATATATCATTTGCAAAAATAAAGGAGAAAATCAAATCGGTTTTGGAAGAAATGCATCTTGCGGGTTTTGAATCGAGAGAAATTGCTACTCTTTCCGGAGGTGAGAAACAGAAATTAGCCGTGGCATGCGTCGAAGCGACGGAGCCGAAGTACCTTTTTCTCGATGAACCTACGGCTCTCCTCGACCCCATTTCAACGGCTCATTTTTTTTCATTTCTACATGCAACGAATAGGCAATTCGTTATTGTTGAGCATAAAATAGATAGAATAACCGATTTGATATCAAAAGTTTTATTAATCAATGAAAATGGAGAGATGGAGTATTTCGGAGAGCCGCGGGGAGTATTCGAATCGTGCAAAGAATCACGGTATTATAAGCCGAAACTGATTAATCTGTCATGTGCTTTGAATAGGAAGGGGATTATTGATGAAATTACCGATGATCGTGAGAAAATTGCGAATGCTGTAAATGAAAATGTGTCGAAATTTCAGAAAAAGGAAACAACGCACTATAAAGAGAGTGGTATTATGGCGGAGATTGAAGAACTTAAATTTTCATACGGAGACAAGTTGTTCCAATACGGGAATTACATTATATATAAGGGGAAAATACATGTGATTCTCGGGAATAACGGCGTAGGGAAGACGACATTACTAAACATAATCGCCGATTTTGAGAAACAGTATTCGGGAAAAATAAAACTTTTCGGTTCCGAACTCCGTAAAATTAAAAGGGATGTGCTGTATAAAAATATCGGATACGTATTCCAAAATCCCGAGACGATGTTCTTTCATGATACAGTGAAAGAGGAAATAGAATATATGAAGATGCATTCCGATACGGATAAAGGAGAGACGGAGAAATGGATAAAGATTTTTCATCTTGAGAAAACACTCGCATTAAGCCCGTTTAATATTAGTACAGGAGAAAAGAGGCGACTTTCGATTTTATTAATGGTTCTCGGAGGTAAAAAACTGATATTAATAGACGAACCCACATTCGGTCAGGACTACGAAACAAAGATAAAAACCGTCGAGCTATTAAAGAAGGTGAGAGAAAAGGGGATTTCAATGATCATTGTTACGCATGATACGGATGTGGCTTTCGATATAGGTGATTTTATAAGTGTTATGAAGACAGGCGGGCAAATGGAAACATTCCGTGCAGGAGATAAAAACATACTTACGGCACTTGAAACAAGTGATCCCGTAATTGAAATTACCGAAGCGATAATCGGGCAACACGAGGATTTCCCCCTATTGTTAACCGTTGAGCAATGGGAGGAGTACTGTGAAAACTATCTATAGTATCAATCCGTCGGCAAAAATGCTTGTAATATTTTTGTATGTGGGGATTCTAATATTCAACATGAACTTCGGATTCAACCTATCGATGCTAATTATTTCCTTTTTGTTTATAATTTTAACCGTCAAGAATATGAAAGCACTGATCTCATTGATGATTGCGGTTATACTTTTCTCGTCCACTATCTTCCTTATGAATTTTCTCTACTACACAAAAGGACAAATACCATTTAATCTCCTCTTCTTACACGGAACATACGAGGGGATGATACGGGGGATGATCCTATCCATGAGATCTTCTTCCATAATTTTCTTATCCGTCGGTTACCTTTTTTCTACGGATCCGTTCTCCATGATACAGAGTTTTATACAAAATCTTCGCATCCCGGAAGAGATAGGATATGCCCTACTCATATCGCTGAGGGAGATACACCTGTTTAAGAAGAATTTGATGAATATAGAAAGAGCGATGATGATCAGGAGAGGTGCAGGGAAAATCACATTAAGTGAACGCATGAAGATGATTATACCTCTCTTTGCTATGGTTGTGAGGAAAGGGGAGAGAAGTGCGATTGCTCTTGAAATGAGAGGGATAATATTGAAAAGAAAAGGGGGGTATTATAAGGATATGAGATACAAAACGGGGGACTGGATATTTCTTATCGTTTCAACCCTAATTGTTTTTGCGCTTCTATATACATTCGGGGTCAGGCCTTGACATTTGACATTTGCAAGGTGCTTACTGTTCGATTTTATGTTCAATTCTTTTTACTATCTCGGATATTTCCTTATTATTATCGATTCTTTGTTTAAACCTTTTTATTGAAACAGATATTGCTGTATAATTCACATCAAACATGTCACCTATTTCCTTAAGTGTTAGCTGTGTATATTTTCTAAGTAAATATTGAGCTAAATTTCTATAAATATTATTTTTTGTTCTCTTGAATAAAATATCAATCTTTATATTCAATTCATTTGTCAATATTGCCAAAATATCATTTGCTTTGTATTGTTGGGAAAATACTACCTCTTTTTTCTCATGTCGCCTTTTCCGTATTCCTTCAAGAAAATCGATACTGCCGAGAACGGTTTTATTTAAAGTGTTATCAAGTGGAGAATCCATGTTTTTATTATCATTTACGAATTTATCGTATAAAATTTGGGATTCCCTTAAATGAGATGAGAATCTACCAAGAATCAAAGAAGTATCAAGTCTATATATTAAATATTCTCTTTCTCCTATATAATCCAGAAAGCTGCTGTATTTATAATTTTTTAGATTTTTTACAAGATTGCCTCTTAATGGATTAAGGTGGATATACGTACTTAATGAAAGGGCATATTTATCCGAATCGACTAAAATTGACTTGAATCTCCCCTGAAATATTGCTCCCTCGAGTTCATATTTTCTTCTGAACCAGTTTGCATATGATGAATTAAGATAGTGCATACCCTTTGATATGTTTGCAAGTTGTGTCTTTATAAATAAATGATAGTGATTATCCATTAGGCAAAAAGCATAACAAATAAATGAGTATTTCTCGAAAGTTTCATTCATCTTATCTATGAAAACAGATTTATCTCTATCTGAGTAGAAAATATTTTCTTTTCTTATCCCTCTTGACATAATATGGTAAAAACCGTTTTCAATTGATAGCCTTAATTGTCTAGCCATATAAACATTATATAGAAAAAAGAGTAAATGTCAAATGTCAAGGCCCGACCCCGATAGGCTTATTGACTAAAAACAACCTATATGATAACATTATTTATAATTTAAGAGTGGAGGTAGTGAATGAACACTGTAATTTTAGTTGAATTTGTACTGTATCTCTTACTTATGCTAGGTGTGGGATTGTATTTCGCACGAAAAAAAATGACTCAGGAAGGTTTTTTGCTCGGGGCGAAAAAGATTCCGGGTTGGGCACTGGCTCTTTCGGAGAGGGCAACGGGAGAATCGGCATGGTTGGTTCTTGGGCTCACGGGATTTGCCTTTACCGCAGGGTTATCGTCGATATGGATTGCTGTGGGATGTGTTAGCGGTATAGTGATTTCATGGGTATGGCTTGCGAATAAATTCCGTAAAGAGAGGGATAAATATGATGCACTTACACTACCGGACTATTTTGCAGCGAAATATAAAGATCAAGGGACATTCATCAGATTGTTCTCAAGTATAATAATAATATTTTTCTTCATTTTATATGTTGCTGCTCAATTTAGCGGTGCGGGGAAAACATTGAATATTACATTCGGCATGAGCAAAATGCTCGGTATTATAATTGCTGCGGTTATCGTTATTGCATATTCCATGGCAGGGGGATTTTTCTCCGTTGTTTGGACTGATGTCATTCAGGGGATTTTGATGTTTATAACATTGGTTGTAACCCCTCTTGTGGGGTTGTTCGTTCTTTCGCATAATCACATATCGATTATGCATTCCCTTAATATGGCAGGAGCGGGGATGAATTCATGGACGGGAGGTGCAGTCGGTTTTGCAGCGGGTGTTCTTATTTTTAATAATTTTTCATGGTTCTTCGGGTATCTCGGAGGACAGCCGCAGCTCGATGCGAGATGGATGGCAATGAAGAGTGAAAAAGACGTTCGAACAGGGAAAATCGTTGCAATTTCCTGGACAGTACTTGCCTATATAGGAGCCATTTTACTGGGGCTTGAAGCATTCGCATTATTCGGGCACGGAGCCGTTGCCGATGCGGAGCAGATTTTACCATTGATGCTTATGAAAATGTTCCCCGCATGGATAGCGGGGCTCCTCCTTGCAGGAGCCGTAGCGGCAATGATGTCTACTGCTGATTCCCAATTGCTCGTAGCAACCTCTTCTGTTAGCGAAGATATAATACATAAAGCGATGAAAAAGGATGTGGGGGAAAGACAGCTTGTTCTAATTTCGAGAATCACGGTACTTTCCGTGGGAATAATCGCATTTATACTTGCAATGACATCGAAGAGTCTCATATATACCATTGTCGGATGGGCATGGGCAGGAATCGGTTGCTCGTTTGCTCCGGCTGTGATTTTATCGTTTTTCTGGAAGAAGTTTTCTTCGGCAGGTGTAGTAGCATCGCTTCTGTCCGGTTTCATAACAACGGT
This sequence comes from Pseudomonadota bacterium, assembly GCA_011682715.1. GTDB lineage: Bacteria > Hydrothermota > 32-111 > QNBC01 > QNBC01 > QNBC01. The sequence continues at coordinate 24,568 of JAACEC010000023.1, read as the reverse complement.
TATATGGATGACTACAGGTCTCGATAAGGCGTTTACCGCAAGAGCGGCGAGTTTTATCGTTGCATTTACGGCGGCGGTAATATTTACTTTTATATTTCCGAAGAAAACGGATAGTATCTCCGAAGTAACGGCGAAAAGTTAAGGAATAGTTTTAGAATAATTATAGTGTTAAATGCAATATGTAGGGATGGAAAGGATGGCTCTATCAATATATTGTGGATATTAAAAAAAATAAAAAGGTAAAATCTTAACCTGTTTGATTATTTCAAAAAATGGTTGACAAATTACTATAATGTTTTATAATGAAGAATAAGAAGAATAATTCAGAGAAAAGGAGGTGTTGTGAAGTTCCTTAGTTCTCCGAAACTCAAAAACTCAAAAGGAGGTACTCTTATGTCCAAAAAACTTACTTTTTTGGTGCTCGCGTTGATCGTCGTTTTCAGTATTAGTCTAATGGCTGAACCGGCCCCAGAGCCTATTAACAGAACAATTCCCACTGTTAATGTTTCAAGAAATGCGGCAGCTGCTGTATTAGTTACTACAGGTGTAAACTATAGGTCTTTTTTACCTGAAGCAGAGAATCATATTTCTGTTGCTCCCAATGGGCAAATCGGTGTGTTTTATGGAAGAGGCAGTGGAATTGCTAACTATAGTGGTGAGTATTTTTATTTTTCAACGGATTACGGTGCAACATGGACGCAGAGTCCTGCAACAGGTCCCGTAATAGCCGCCGACTCATTCTATGATAGATCCTACACTGCACTTACGTTGGGAAGTGATGCTATGGGTTATGCCCCCTATGGTGTGGCTAATATTAGAGAAAGTGGCGGAGCTCCCAGTGACACGATTATGTTTGTACAGGACCAGTCAGGACTCGGAGCCGGAGATTGGGTAACTGCCGTAGTAGCCGACAACGGTGACGGTGCATACAGATATTTACCGAATATTGCCGTTATGAATGACGCCGACATATTTGTCCCCATATGGGGCATTGGTGGTGATTTGTTTCTCTCTCATAGTGGTGATTATGGTTCAACATGGTCACAGATCTATCATTTTGACTCGACTTATTTTGCACCTCTACTTGCAAATGCCGGACAATTCGACTCTCTTACAGCGGTCGCGGGAGATATACCTAAAATTATAGTTAATGGAACTCAAATTGTTCTGGTCGGTGATGTAGATGTGGATGCATGGTCAGCCGGAGATACGGCGGCTTCAACAATAGGTGCATTTTTCTATGCGACATCGGATGACAGTGGCGCAACATGGACGGATCCTCAATGGGTTGACCCCAATGTTGTTCCCGTCGGATTCACAACTGACGGTATCAACTGGGCAGGATGGGATGCTAATATTACATCTAACAACCATATTGTTCTTACAGGGGTTTATACCAATGATGCTAATACCGAGAGAAAAATGTGGGGATATGCCTATGACGGAAGTGCATGGACAGGTATGAATATAACACCTGCTACAGGAGACTCAGGTTATGTTTGGAACGGACTTGGGGTACGTTATGGTCAACAGGCCAATGTAACGGTTGATGATGCAGGTAACGCATATTCGATTTGGACTGATGTAATTGGAATCACAGTTGATTCAGGTGCCGTTAGTGGAGAAATTATCGGACTAGTCGGTGCCAAATACGATGGTAGTGCATGGCATATGGCAGAGGTTCTAGACACATTGCCAGATCCTATAAATAGAGGATATTATATTAACGTTGCAGACAAGGTTATGGATAACGGACAATTAGCCATAATTACAGATGTGCCCTGTAATGATGATCCCAATGACTCTGCTATGTTCTTTACAGATCCTGTTCCTGCCGGAATAGCGACAAAGGTTAGCTCAACAATTAGAACAATGAACCTTGCACAGAATATGCCTAATCCTGTCAGGGGTAATACGACAATTAACTACAGTGTTGCAAAGAGCGGACATGTTACATTGAATGTTTATGATATGAGCGGAAAACTAGTGAAAACCCTTGTTAACGGTAATGTTAACGCGGGAACACACAGTGTTGTTTGGAACAGAACGGACAGCAGAAACAACAAAGTTGCCGGTGGTGTCTACTTCTACAAAATAATAACGAGACACTTACCAAGAAGATGATTGTAGTTAAATAAACAATCAATAATTGAAACGGAGAGGTGCTTTAATTGGTGCCTCTCCGGAATTAAATTGAGAATAATAGATGTTTGATATAGATATGTTTAAAGATTCAAAAGGAGGTTTAAATTCTAATATTAAAATGTTGTTTACAAATAGGATTTTTTTGTCGTTAAAAACTTGTTGGGTTTTAAAAAAGGAGATGTCAGTATGAAGAAAACGCTCTTGATTGGTCTGTCGTTATTTCTACTGTTATCATTTGCCTTTACATCGGTTTACGCCGATATTACAGGTAAAATAGCAGGAAGAGTGGTCGACGCAAAGACAGGAGAACCCCTACCAGGGGTGAATGTCATCATTGTAGGTACTCAAATGGGTGCTGCGACGGATATGAACGGATATTACTTTATTGTTAATATCCCTGTAGAAACCTATACCGTTGAGGCATCTATGATTTCCTATGCACCTACAAAGGTTGAGAATGTACAGGTTAATGCTGACCTTACAACCACAGTGAACTTCAAACTTTCCCAGAAAGCATTGAAGTTAAAAACGCTGGTTGTTAAGGCTAAGAGAAAAATGATTATTGCCGACGCTACACAGACAACGAGAGTTGTCGGTGCTCAGTCAATGGCAAAGCTCCCGGTTGCAACATTCCAGGGGGTTATTAACAGGCAAGCCGGTGTTGTTTCCGGTCATGTCCGTGGCGGTAGAGGCGACGAAGTTGCCTATATGGTAGATGGAATGTCGGTTCAAAACCCGATTACAGGCGGACAGGGAGCAACGGTAGGAAACACTGCTGTTGAGCAGATCAGTATGCTTACAGGCGGTTTTAATGCCGAATACGGACAGGCAATGAGTGGAGTTATGAATATTATTACTAAAGAGGGAGGCAGGAGATTCTCAGGAAACTTACAAGTTTTATCTAATGGTTTTCTTCCGAATTCAATTAGTAATAAAGACAATAATATTGAGATAGGCTTTGGAGGTCCCCTCGGAACGAACATGATAAGATACTATTTATCCGGAGATATAAGAAATGTGAAAGATTATAATCCTCATTTTCACATAGTCCCATCGTATCCCGTAATGAATGATTCACTTGCTGCAAGGTATGAAAGAAATTATTTATTTAGATACGATTCTACATCAGGTAAAACCGATTCTGTTAAAATAGGGGATTATACAATTCCATATAGAGGAAAAAGGTATGACGCTGATTATTGGCAAGACTATTCATATATGTTACCTCATCATGGCAGAGGTACTTATCATGGTCAAGCTAAACTAACATTTAAGCTAAGCAAGATTAAGATTAATTTAAGTAGTTTTATAATGAGAGATCAATATGAACCTCTGCAGACGGGGTCTTATGCAAATCAATTCAAATACCACCTGGATAATTATCTGTCCGTTTTAAATAAAGCTTATAAACATCAAGTAACTATAAATGGTATGATAAATAACGGTACTTATTTTACCATTAGGTTAGGTAATTTTACACACAGCCATATCGCGGGACTTAAGGACATGGCATTTGAGACGAATAGATATTGGTGGCAGGATTATAAATATATACAGGACCCTCTGATAACAATCTATGATTCCGTTATTGTTCAAGATGGAGATACAATTTATGACTTTAGTAGAGATTCAATAAGCTTGCAAAAATTTATATGGTCTCATATTTATTATAGAGAACCTAATGCTCAGGAAAGATTTAGTCCATGGGGATTTAAACCAATCGGAACCATGGGTAATATAATGATAGGAGATTATAGAGATGGGTATTTATCGTATTATAAATCCTCTTCGTATATTGCAAAAGGTAATATTACATCTCAAATTACAAAAAACCATCTCGTGAAAGCAGGTGTAGAATATAATAAATATGATATATTTAGCAGTGTTGTTGATGGTCCGAATTTAACAAATCCATTCGCCGATAATTATGATGTTAAACCTTATTCGGTTGCGGGATATGTACAGGATAAAATGGAATTTGAGGGTATGGTTGTGAATATAGGGACTAGAGCTGATCTTTTTAACCCAAAAGTAAAATATGCTCCAGACATTTCACATCAAGATAGCGTTGCTAATGCAAGTATAAAATACCAGATTAGCCCGAGACTTGGAATCTCTTTCCCTGTTACAGATAAACAGGTGTTCCATTTAACCTATGGACATTTCTTTCAGAATCCTGCATTTGGCGATATTTATACAACGCTTTTCCCTGATTTATCGAGATCAAATCAGGTAATTGGTAATCCTGCAATGCCTGCAGAGCATACAATTTCTTATGAGTTTGGTTTAGCAAACCAGATTGGCAATGATATGTCATTTGATTTAACATGGTATTATAAAGATATTTTTGGATTAATCGGATTTGAAAAAGTAAGTTTACCATCATTTACATCGTATCGGTATGTAACGAGTGATTATGGAAATTCAAAAGGTTTAGAGTTTACATTTACAAAGAGAGGAGAGGTTGTTTCAGGACAACTTTCATACACACTTTCATTCTCACAGGGCACATCAGCGGATCCCTGGGATGAATATGAAAATAGCTATGGAGATCCTAATTTTGATCTCTCGGCATTTAAGAGAAAGATCTATCCATTGTCATTTGATAGAAGACATGTTGTTAACGGAAATATTACACTGGCAGTACCGGGAGATCCTAACACCTATATGAGTTTAATGGCTAATTATGAAACCGGCGAACCTTATACCCCGAGAGATTCAAGGGGGAATAAATTAGGCGAGTATTACAGCGCAAGGATGCCTGCCATATGGAGTACCGATGTGAAACTTAATAAACAGTTTACGATCGGTAAAATTAAACCTAACTTCTTTGTACAGGTTACGAATCTATTTAATACAAAGAATGTACTGGATGTTTATGAAACGACAGGAAAGCCAGATGATGACGGCGTTGTAATAACAGAGATTAATAGTGACTCTATTTATTATAAATATGGAGATGCTAATTATTCTTTATTAGCTGATAGGAATGGAGATGGATATATCAATGGTCATGAAATTTATCTTGCTAACCTTGAGGGACACCATGATCTTGTTAATAGACCTGACTATCTTGGTACTCAGAGAAGAATACTTATTGGTATTCAATTAGCATGGTAAAGAGGAGCTACAATGGAAAGAAATAAAATATACATAATATCGTTTCTTGTGCTAACATTGTTAATAGTAAATTCTTTTACCTTGTTTGGAAGAGAAAATAGTTCTATTAACAATCAAAATACAAAGAAATTTGACCTAAGATGGGTACATGCCAATCAAATGAATATGCCTTTAACTAACTATTCTCAGTTTGGACAGACGGTTAATGGAAAGGCTGGTTTTTATTGGCCCAGTGGTTTCCCCAATGAAACATATATTTATGGTGCAGGATTATGGGTAGGAGGGCTTGTTAGAAAGACGAATGACCCTACGAAATTTGATACACAGGTAACATGCGGATATGATCCTTCTAGTGGTGCTGTTGAATTTACAGCAGGATTGCCGCCGAATGATGATCCAAATAATCCTAATGAAAGAGTTTATTTTTCTTCAGATAGTGATTGGCCGCTTAAGGAATCTTCTGGTGCAGATAGTATACTATCAACATTAGATACATACTGTACATATAATGATTACGACAGTTCAAGACATATGGCTCCTGAGAATAAACCTCTCGATATAAGCGTTATTCAGCAAACATATGCATGGACAGGTAATTTAAAAGAAGACATGCTATTTTTTGTATATAATATTGTTCTTGGTCCCAATGCCGACACCGTCCATGATGCATTTCTCAGTATAGTTGCAGATAATGATATAGGGAATGAAGCACTATCTTCTGCAAATGATTTATGTGGATTTGATATCAGCAGAAATATGGGTTTTCAATGGCAGAATGATCCTGAAACCGGTTGGGCACATTTTCCCGGAACAATTGCATATAAATTTTTTCAGGGACCAAAATCTAATGGAGTAGATACGGTTCATTATTTTACAAATTCAATGACCGGTCAGCCCGATTCAATCGTAATAAAACCCAATGATACACTTGGTATGACAGCTTTTAAGATATTTGCTATGATCGGAAATGCTGGCGATCCCAGTGATAAGTATCAAAGATATCAAGTTATGAGCGGTTATAATTATCAAACGATAAATCCTAATGATATAGAAGCATCATTTAATCCATACGATAAGGATAATTACGGACCGCATGATAAAAGGTTTGTAGAAAGTACAGGACCATTTAATCTGGTACCCGGTGATACTGCAAAGGTAATATTTGCAATAATAATGGCATCAGACACAAGCGAATTACCTAAAAAGGCGGATGCGGCGCAGGCAATATTCGATGGTGGATGGTTATCACCCGGACCGCCTGATTCTCCACATCTCTATGCTATTCCCGATGACAAGAAAGTAACATTATACTGGGAAAACAATGCAGAGACAACACCGGACAAATACGCAAAGATAGCTTTGGTTGACTCGGTATGGCAACATACGAGTCCTACGGACAGTGTAATGACCCCCAATCCTTCATTTAACCCGATGTATAGGGCGTACGACCTTGCGGGATATAGGGTGTGGAGGAGTAGATATGATGTAAAGGATTCATTCAAGATAATAGCCCATTACGATAAGAAGGATGGGCTCGAGATACTAAATCAAGACAGCCTATACGATGTACTGGGAGATTCGTTTGTAATAACGAAAGCAGAAACATTGGGTAATGATAACGGTCTAGCCTACAGCTATGTAGACGAAGATTCATTATACAATGGTATTCCATATTACTATGCAGTAACAGCATACGATGCGAACTATGAGAACTACAGGGTAGACAGCACAGGAGGTACGATAGATACGGTAGGGACAAATCCTACGAGTTACAAGTCAGCAATCGCAAGTAATGAGATAAAAGTAATTCCTCAGGGGCATGCGAGCAACTATTCGAGTCCAAAGGCAAATATGGTGTTTGCAGCAGGCAACTCTCAGCTTGATTCAATGAATATTATACATATGAGTGCAATGGCTATAGTTGATAGCTTAATTGATACAACGAAAAAATATCAGATGCTATTTGGACCGATTGGAGAAATATCACATGGTGCTTATAGTACTCCGGAGTATAGTTTTGTGTTATATGATGCAACGGACTCGGTATACATACCTGCTGATACAGCAGGTAATCCGAAATGGATTGAAATGTCAACTGACACAGTAAGTGTACCTGATTCGGCAAACAATGATTCGATGGAATATTTTACAAGTGTAGCATGGAGAACCATTAATGCATCGACGATGCCAATTAACGGAGCAGTAATTACTGTGGATTCAATTATAATAAACCCTGCTCAAAATATGGTACTTCCTAATAAAGCAGATACAATCAGAATAGATACAATAATTGATACGACGGTGGTACCTTTTGACACTACAATATCACCTGTATACAGTAATTTCGTATTAGTACCAAAGGATACATCAGGAGTTCAATACAACACAGAGAATCTATACCTTGGAGATTCCGTATCTGCTACATATCCCACGATAAAGAGTTATCCGTACTACAACGGAGGTAGTTATAAAATAACATGGCATACCGTATATGTGGCGGCGGACAGTGACAGTGCTCTTACATGTGATGTATATGATATTGTAAATGGTATAGAGATACCATATTCAGGATTATGGAAGACGAGCTGGAGATTTGGAAAGAAGGACAGCACATCAGGTGGAGGCCAGGGCAAATATATGTTCTTCTCCGATACGACAGCGAACAATTGGAAAGCGATGTATGTAGCAGGAACAGTTATATTCTTTAATTATCATCCCGATGATCCTATTCCGCCGCACAGAATAAGACCTATGGTACAGGCAAGCAAACCCATGGAAGGAGATGAATGGTATATATATACAAAAAGTTGTCCCACACCATCATCAGGGAATGTATATAATATATCATTTACGAAAGGCTTATTTGATACAACGGGAATTGATACGCTACTTGCAAAGGTATCCGTTGCACCTAATCCGTATTTAGTAAGGAATGCAATGGAGTCCAGTGTAAACGAACCTAAGATGATGTTTATGAACTTACCGGATAGCTGTAACATATATATTTATACGTTAACAGGAGATCTGGTAGATATGATAGAACACAGGGATGTAAGCGGAAATGGAATGGAATACTGGGATGTTCTTACTAACCCGAATCTTACCCCTGCAAGTGGAATCTACCTCTATGTTGTAGAAACTTTAGATCAAAAACATAGAGCAACAGGCAAATTCGCCATAATTAAATAACAGGGGCTGGAGGTATAATATGTATAGAAAAAGTATATTAATCGCAATCAGCCTGATCCTGTTGGTAACTGTTGCTACTTATGCCGACTTTACATTTTCGAAGGTTGGAACATCAGGCATGAAATTCTTGCAAATAGGTGTTGATGCGAGATCCACGGCATTAGGTGGAGCAGTCTCGGCAATAGGGAATGATGCAGCCGCCATATATTGGAATCCGGCAGGCATTGTTAATATTAAAAATAACAATGTCATAATCGGATACACAAAATGGTTTTCTGACATAAATTATTCCTTTCTTGCTTATACGCTGAATATGGGGCTTAGTGGAACATTCGGTATTCAGTTTGGTATGCTCGGAATGGGAGAAATGAACGAGACAACGATTGAGCATCCCGAAGGAACAGGCAGGACATTCTCATCCAACGATATGGTTGTTGGTGCAACTTATGCTAAGAACTTTACGGATAAATTTTCATTTGGTCTCACAGGGAAATTTGTGAGAGAAACAATCTGGGATATGTCAGCTTCGACATTCGGCATTGATCTCGGTGTTATGTATCAGACAGGTGTTGATAATCTCAGAATCGGCGGTGTAATGAAGAACTTCGGCGGACAGGCTCAGTTTACAGGCAGGCATCTTGATCACCAGATTACATATACCGATCCTAATACGGGACTCACGATACCCGATCTGAACATCACGACGAAAACGACACCGTTTTCTCTTCCAACGGAATTCAGAATCGGAATGGCATACGATTGGGTTCATACAGACGCCGACATCTTTACGACAAGCTTTGAATTCTCACATCCCAATGATGGTGAGGAGCGTGTCTACTTAGGTCTCGAAGATGTTATATCGAATATATTTGCTATCCGTCTCGGGTACAAGTATAGACATAATGAATTCGTGAATAGGCCCGATCTTACATGGCAGGGACAAGCAACGGGTTTATCTGCCGGTGCGGGATTCCACATTGATATGAACCAGATGAAGATGGATGTAGATTACAGTATTGCTAACTATGACAGATTAGGATTTGTACACAGAGTAACACTCGGTATTGGGTTCTAATGTCCGGTTACTTTAGAATAGGGGGGCTTTTTGCCCCCCTTCTTTTTTACCTTCTTTTTGCAAATCTATCTGTAAATGCAGAAACGGTAGAGGTTTTTATATCTGCAAGAAACAGTTTGAACAATGCAGGAGTAAAGGTAAAACAGGATATTCTATCCTCGTTCTCAGACAAGAGGGTGATCGTTGAATTTATAGGGCTTGCCTTTAGTCGGTTTTATTATAAGAATGGAAATTCGATTGATAGTTTTGATGTAAATATTGATGATGCAGGGAATACGAAATCATTAAAGGAATTTATTATAAACGCTGAGAGATATGCCGATGATAAAAAAGAGCTGATAATATGGGATCATGGGAATGGATGGTATAACGATATAGGAACATTTGCAATATCTTACGATAGTAAAACAGGACATTCAATAGGCGTTGCCAACGGTGAATTGAAAAGTGTTTTTGATTATTGCAATACGAATTACGGAATAAAATTCGAGACAGTGCTTTTCGATGCCTGTCTAATGGGGGAAATTGAAGTTGCCGACGAAATTAAAGATTACAGCAACTATATGATAGCGTCTCCTGATCTTGTTCCGATAATCTCATTAGATTATAAAAAGATAATAAATAATTCGGACTATCTCGCGAACATAATCAATGTAATTCATGAATACAATTCAATGAATGAAAAGAAATATACAATTGTAAACCTTAAATCTGTCGGTTCTTTCATTTCTCTTTTTAAAGAGTCAGCGGCAGATTTACGCGACTTAACCATGGAGGGAATAACCGAACATGTCCATTACTATCCTGATAAAGTAACAGGAGATTCCATTCAATGCGGACTGAATAACCTTTTGAAATTAACAGGGGATGAAAGATTGATTTCTTCATTCAATTCGATGGTTGTTAATCATTCCGACACAGCGGATATATCAATATTTTTGCCGACAAGTTTTGATAATTACTTAAGCAGAATATACGAATACAGGACAACCTTGTTTAATAAGAGTTTACGGTGGGATTCAATGCTATTCCCCTTGTATATGATACCCGATACGTTTCCGCCCATAGCGGAAGAGGATACATTTATAATCGCAGAGAAAAATAATGTGGATATAAAAATACCCGATTATTATGATTTTTACTCTGATGTTTATTTCAATATCTACAATTTAATCGGTTACAACCTCATTGAATATTATAATTTTGAAAACGATGATCTACCGATGGCAAACGGGTGGATAAGAAGTTCCGGTGAGAGTTATTCAGGCAATTATGCCTATTACGGAAGCGATGCGGATACGATATCTTTAAATACTTTCAATGAACCGCTCTATATCTCGTTTTATATTTATAAATACAGAGCTCAAATAAAATTTATTTTATATGGTGCCGGAGTGTCAAAGGAGTGGATAATCTCTACCACCCAAGATCTTGAATGGAATCGCTATGCTTTCTGCGATACATCCTTTGTTGATAGCGTAAAACTGATATGTGAATCGAACGGCGGATGGGCATTTCTCGACAACTTGAAATATGGCGATTTTGGTAAAAGGGTATTTTTAGGGGAAAAAAAGGCGGCAAGTAAAGTCACTCTGTATAATTTGAAAACAGGGGTATATAATATTTATTTACACCCCACGGATTATTTTAACAATAAGGGCACAGTAAGTAGGATTATTAATTTCAGTATCAATCAAAAAGCGAAGGCGTATATTTGGCCCACGGGGGGTAATATAGATAAAATAAGGCATATTTCCATAGATGACACTTCGAATTTAGTGAATTTTTCCGTATTTTCCATAAAAGGGAGAAAAATAGCCATACGGAAAAATTTGGACGATAGAAATTTTAGTATGCCTTTGAACGCTAAATACGGGATATATTACTTTGTTGCAAGGACAAGCTGTTGCAATTATAAGGGGAAATTTGCTATTACTCATTGATAAAAATACAATAATATTGTATTATAGGCTATGGGATTAATTCAAGGTATAAAAGCTGTTTTTAAAAAGAAAGAAAGTCTTTCGAACCCTCTAAAACTGTTTGGAAATGCAAATGATTATGTAATTGCTTTGCCTGATAATGAATTTTTCTTCTACCTTTTGCTTGAACCTTTATTAAATGCGGAAAAATCTTTAACGGAGAGGGGGAAAAGAGTTATGTTTCTCATAAATTGTGACCTTACATGGAGTCCGGAATTATTTAGCGGTAATGTAATGAGGGTCAACACAAAGAACAAATCCAATGTATCAATGGTAAAGAGTGAGTTGTCTTCAAATTACAGAGGGGCGTGTTATATCAGCTGTAATTTCTCCGGCAACATACTGGATAAATGGTTCAGAGACTTTATAAAACCGTCTCTCACCGTTTCGGTTGGTTCCGTCTCGAGTGATTTTAATGTATCGTTGGCATACAATGGACATTACGAGGATTTTGTCAGGTCACTATATGGATTCTTTTGTGTCAGGAGGAGAAGCATAGGTGGGTTTTTAAAAATCAGAAAAAATACGGGAAAGGGAATAGGTATAAATCGGGAGCTTTTTGGAAAATATAGAGGGGAAAAAATAATGAAACCGGCAATTATTGATAACAATCTTACAATTTCAACGTTGGAACTCGGTAGATTAATAAATAAAAATGAGTATATTGTTTCTTATAGAGATAGGAATAGCGGCTATAGGTTATCTGTTGAAAAAGAAAGTGATTTGTGTTACAGATGAGACGAATAAATTACCGAAAGAGATGGATTACTGTCATGGAGTTGGAGGAGAAATAGATTATTTTATAGAATAGTATGAGAAAGAGTATAGAAACTGATATTTTTCTTAAAATACTAAAATCCACGAATGATAAGACTACCATTCTTTCCGTTGTGGAAAAAGAAGTTTCGGATAATTCCGTTATTATTTCATTTGTAAACAGAGGCGGAAACTCGAATAGATTTTCATACGACTGCATATTGGGAGCAAATGTTAAAGAAATATTAAATTCCCTTTTTATATACGGAAATTTAATGCCCGCAGGTACTTTGTCCTTTGGGAAAAAAAAGAAAATATTCCAAAAACAATATACACTGTCGCGATTAAAAATAAAGCAGATATTTCGGGAGACATTTAGAAAGGGAAAAGTACTCTTTATTTTTATAAAGGGGGAAAAAGAAAACAGGATAATTCTTATTTTGAATAAAACCAAAATCAAATTGTTGGAACCGGGATTTTTGGAAATTGTAAAGGATCTGTTTGAATTGAACAAATTAAGAGAAGTGAGAAAGCTTCATGAAAATGATATCAAGATGTATTCTGCATATATTGGCGATCTTGAAAAAAAACTCCATATAATTAATTATCTTTCAAACAGTTTAATGGCAACACTCAGACTTGAGGAAATATTCAAGATTTTATCCGATTTCATCAGCATGGAAATCGGTTTTAAAAGCGTACTTGTTAATATGATTTCGAGTGATGATAAAACACTTGAAAGGGTTGCAGCTGCCGGTATTTCCGATGAGATATTCGAAGAATTGCAGAGGAAAAAAATTCCCGTTCCCAATATAAGATATTTATTAAAAGACAAGTATAAATTGAGCAACTATATCTATTTTATAAGGAACATCCGACAAACGGAAGCAGCCGAATACTCGGCGGTTATAGATAATAAGTTCAGTGATTTCGGAGAGGATAGGAGTAGGTGGCATAGTGAGGATACAATTTTAATTCCGATTTATGACAGAACGGGAAAGTTAATCGGAACGATTAGTCTCGACAATCCTGTTGACGGTAAAATACCTGGTTCTAAAACGCTTGAGCTTCTTGAAATTATATCAAAGTTTGCCACCCTTGCAATCAGAAACGCCTTTTTGTATAAGAAGACAAGCGATACGACGGATAAACTAGCGAAAGCTTATGAAGTTACAGGTTTTATTTCAAAAATAATGACTGTTAATGACCTTGTGAGAAACCTTACAATCATGCTAAGGGACAATTTCGATTATTTGAATGTGGTCATTCTAAAAAAACAAAACGAGAAATTGAAAGTCTTCTTTGCGAGTGACTACAACGACAAAGAGATAGATATGATAAATAAAATATTGTATAAAACCAACAGCAGTGTTACAAAAAGGAGTTGGATAGACAGAAGATCGTATCTCATAAAGGATTCGAGAAAAGTTACCGATTTTATAACAATAAGAAACAATGTAGTTTCCGAAATCGCCATTCCGATTATTGTGCACGATGAATCCTGGGGTGTTCTTAATGTGGAGAAAGAGGGGGCAAACAGCCTTGGCGAACAGGATTTGAAATTATTGGAAATCATAGTGCATCACCTTTCCAGTGCAATTGAGAATGCGAACTTATACAAGGAATTGAACAGGATGGCAAACACGGATCCCATGACAGGATTATATAACTATAGATATTTGAAAAAGCATCTGGCTGACCTGATGCAAGGGCACTTTAATTACGGTAAACATTTCTCTCTCGTTATGCTGGATATGAACAATTTCAAGGGGGTTAACGATACTTACGGTCATATTGCTGGAGACGAGGTGTTAAAATGGTTGGGTAAAAGAATGATAGACGTATTGGAAAAATTTTCAAAGGTTAAGGTACGGAGGCGATGAATTTCTAATCATAATGGAAAAGAATAAAAGTGAGGCAAAAGAGATAATAGAAGAATTTAGAAATAACATTAGAAAAAATCCGTTTGTATATAAAAACAATAAAATAAATATAGATTTTGCTATCGGAATAAAAGAATACCCCACCGATGGCAAAGAGGTGTTTAAGTTAATCGATAACGTTGATAAAGCGTTATACAGAGACAAGAAAGGGAAATGAAAGGATATCTAAGTAGTTTTTCAAAACTTGAAAAGACAATATTTGTTATTTTCTTAATAATGCTGGTTATTTTCATTATATTGATTCAAACAATAATAAATTCACTCGAGGATAGTACGAAACTTAAAACCAGGGTTTATGCAAAGTTCGTATCAAGCACTATCAACAACAAGGACGAAGCTACGGAAATAATTTTTGATGAAATAATCAGTAAAATTGATTTTCCTGTTGTAATCACCGACGGAAACAACATCCCCGTTTCATGGAAAAATATAAATGTTGGTACGGGGAACGTAACATACCAGGATTTGAAAAACGGTAAAAATAAAAAGGTTTTGAAAAGACTGACAACCATAATGAATAAACTGAATAAGGGAAACAAACACGTGGATATAAGGGAACCGGTTACGGGTGAGATAATCGAGAAAATCTACTTTGGCTATCCCAAAGAGGTATATATCATGAAGTATGTCCCTCTTTTCGAGTTACTCGTTATTCTTATAATCTCAATGCTCGGTTTTGTTGGTGTTAAGGTTATAAAGGAAAATGAAAATAGCAGGCTATGGATGGGGCTATCAAGGGAAATGGCACATCAGATCGGCACTCCCACCGCGGCTTTAATGGGGTGGATTGAATTGCTTGAAGAGAATAACGGAAAGCTGGAAAACTATTCGGATATTAATTTAATAAAAGAGGATGTCAATAAACTTAAAATAATAGCGAATAGATTCAACAAAATAGGACGAACACAAAAGTTGAAATGCATGAACCTCAATAACGAGATTAAGAAAATAGTGGAATATTACAATCGAAGGTCACCGAAGAGAGGAAAGGGGTACATAGTGAAGATTGCCAAAAATGAGAGTCTTTATAGCATGATAGATGATGAACTCTTTGGATGGGCAATTGAGAATATAGTTAAAAATGCCATTGATGCTATGACAAAAAAGGGAACAACAATTGTTCTCGATTTATTTAACGATAAAGGGAAGTCGGTAATTGAAATATCCGATGACGGGCGAGGAATAAGCAGGACGATAATTGCTAATATTTTCGCTCCGGGTTTCAGTACGAAAAAATACGGCTGGGGATTGGGGCTAACACTGACAAGAAGGATAATCATAGATTATTTCGGTGGTAATGTGTTTGTAAAAAAGACAAAGATAAATAGAGGCACTACATTCAGAGTCGAACTCTCACAGTGCGAAGGAGACAAACATGAGTAAAATATTGTGGATTGATGACGAGATAATGAGTTTAACGTCCGTTATACGTTTTTTAAGCGGCAGGGGTTTTGATGTCATAGGTATAGCCAATGCGGAAGATGCGTTTCCCATAATTGAAGAGCAGGATATAGGGCTGATCATTCTCGATCAGATGATGCCCGGGCTTGATGGTATGAGTTTTATAGCGATGATGAGAAAAGCCGGAAAAGAGATTCCCATTGTTATGATGACTAAAATCGACGATGAGAATTTTATGGAAGAGGTATTTGCCCAGAGGGTAGAAGATATTCTCATAAAACCTGTTAATCCGAAACAGGTACTCGCTATATGCAAAAAATACCTGGAAAAAGATAAGATAGTGATGGAGACGACGGAACGTACATACGGAAGGGAATCGAGAGACATCCTTATGAATATAAACAACATCACGGATATTGAAGGATGGTATAAGGTAGCCGAATGGATTGCCAAATGGAATATAATGCTTGATTTGCCCGAGCATAAGGATCTCCGAGATATTCATGAATCCACTGTAAAAAATCTTAATCTCGAATTCCTTAATTATGTAAAGAAGAGCTATAAGTACCTGATAAACGACAAAGATGTGGTTAAATCCAATAACCTAATTGATAAAAAAGTAGATTTAAATGAAAATAAGAAGATATATTTCATACTTTTTGACTGTATGCGACTCGACCTGTGGCTTATTATAAAGTCCATGATATCGAAGTATTTCAATATTAAAGAAGAGCATTATATGTCGATATTACCAACGCTTACTTCATATTCGAGAAATTCCGTTTTCAGTGGTAAATTCCCGGATGAGATGAGTGATCTTTACGAAACAATTTGGAATGAAAACGATATTAGACAGAACAGATTTGAAGAGGAGAATTTGAGGAAACTTCTATTAAGGTTGGGCTACAATAACTGGAATAATTTCGAATATGTAAAATTGGTCGATTTGAATTTTGCCGGCAGAATGGGAAAGTACGATCAGCCTGGATTTGTAGCAATTGTCGTAAATTTTCTCGATATGCTTGTTCATTACAGGGGAAAATCTGATCTTACGAAGAAAAGTTTGCCCAATGATACCGCATTTCGAAGAATTGTTAAGAATTGGTTTGAAAATTCGAAATTTCCCGAATTTTTCAAAATAATATCAGAGGAAAATTCCGTTGTTTATGTTACATCGGATCACGGAGCCATTACCGTTAAAAACGATGTGATTATTAAGGGGAGCAGAATTGCGAACATACAGTTCAGGTATGCCGAGGGGTTCAGCATATTTGGGGATAAAAAGAACGCACTTACCCTGTTCGACCCGAAAACGTTCCATCTCCCTTCAAAGGGGTCTAATTACAGGTATATTTTTGCCCTTAAAAACTATTATCTGAAACCGAAAGATTACTCTGGCCCCGGTTATGCGGGTTCTATGCAGCATGGTGGGATTTCCATAGAGGAGATGATACTTCCTATATCCAAATTAACGCCGAAAAGATGAAAAAATTCGTATTTATTGCTATTCTTCTCATTTTTTTAATCTTGAATTATATGCTTTTTATAAGTATCCGTAGTACAATTAGAGGGATGTTTGTGAATGAGGTAATAACAAAGGCAAAGATCATCGAAGAAACATCAAACTCCATATTTGAACTTATAAACGGTAGCGAACAACAATATCTTAATGATCGGTATAAAATAACAATCGCGACGGATGTAAGTTCGATTTTGGATAAAAATCAACGAATGGAACTTATGGTGAATTACGATATTAAAGATATTGCCTTAATAAAAAACGGGCGGTTTATTGTTTATCCCAGAGGGAAATCTGCCGATGACCTATTATTGGTAAAAAGAGATACGGCTTTTATAAGGAATAACGATCTTTTCATTGCTGATAAGAATGATAATTGGATTAAAATATTTATTTATGATATGAAATCCGTTGCGGCAGGGAATGATTCCTTGAATTTCGGAGCGTTTTTGAGAAAAATAAGGGATAAAACGAATACAATTTATTTTATATGGCAGGATTTTGGAGGCATAATTGCCGCTACCGGTAACATTAGTAGGATATCAAGTATAAACTCTGATGCTTTTCTTACCGATGCTTTGAGAAGCGGAGATTATAGATATAGATTTATAACATTTGAAGGAAAAAAAGGAATAGAGATTGTCAAATGTATAAATAAACAAAAAAACCAGCTTCTCAGGATCTGTTTCAATGCTATGCCTCTTTATGCGGCAATAAAAAAGGTGTTTTTTATGTTTATCGTTTCATCGATTCTGATTTTACTTATTGGCGTTTCGATTTTTATTCTTTTGTACAACAAACGAACGATTGAGAAGATGACGCAGGAAAATTTGTTTAACAGGGAGATTATAAAAAATGTTTTTGACGGAATAGAATCCCCTGTGGTTATATTCGACGGGAACGGTCGTATTATACTAAAAAACAGGTATTTTGGCGAAATTGAAGACGAGTTGAAGAGAATACACTCTCTGAATTCTCTAAATGATGAGACTGTTGAAATAAATGAAAGGTTATACTCGGTGTTTTTATCGAATATTGACGTTGAAAATATGGCAGAAATGTATAAATTGGCGATTCTTATCGACAGAACGGACAAAATTCATCTGGAAGAGGTCGGAAATGAGAGGAAAAGGCAGAAAGAAAACGAAGAATTTATTGCGGAATTTGCCCATCAGGTTAAAAATCCACTTAATGCTATTTCCATGGCTGCCCAAAGATTACTCTCCGGCAGAAAATTCGATGAAGAGATCGTAGGTATAATTTATGAGGAAATTTCACAGTTAAATAAGAGAATCGGGAAATTTTTGGAGAAAATTAGGGAGAGTCGCACAGATAAAATTTGTATAAATGAGGTATTATCAGATATTTGCAAGCTTTACGGTATTGAAACCGAGGAGAAAAACATTCGGCTGTCATGTGCCATTCCGGAGGAACGATACGATTTGCGCATTAAGAAAATTGATATTACAAACATTATGAATAATTTGATAAAAAATGCCATTGAGTCCTTTGAAAATGAGCAAAAAGAGGGGAAATACATTAAAATATCGTTTGTGAGAAAAGAAAGTAATATTATAATAGCTGTTGAGGATAATGGCAAGGATATTACAAAAGAATCTGCTGAGAAATTGTTCCAGAAGGGGTACAGTGAAAAATCATCCGGAACGGGTTTGGGGCTTTATGTAGTAAAAAAGACAGTTGAAAAATATGACGGCAAAATCGACCTGATTTTACCCGATTCGGAGAGAAAGATTTTTCAAGTAATCTTCAAATATAGATAGAGAGATAAATTATGATTATTGAAATTAAAAAGATAAAGGCAATGGCTTGCAGTGTAAGATTGAGAATACTAAACGTTTTACTCCATAAAAAAGAGGGGCTTTTTGTGTGTGATATTGTTAATATATTGGAAAGTCAACAGTATAATATATCAAAACACCTTATAATTTTAAAAAATGCTAACCTTGTGACGGACGAGAAGGTCGGGCGTTCTGTACTTTATAAATTTA
Source organism: Pseudomonadota bacterium (assembly GCA_011682715.1). GTDB lineage: Bacteria > Hydrothermota > 32-111 > QNBC01 > QNBC01 > QNBC01. Next base: position 5,429 of record JAACEC010000023.1, on the reverse strand, counting down.
ATTCCGAAAATAGTGCGATTGCAGATTTCATAAAGAGTATGAATTTGAGCAAATATCCGGAGTATAAAAGGGACATAGAAAGATTAGACGCTTATAGCCCCGGGAAATGTTCCCTTCTCCATAATTAAATAAAATTATTGTTGGAGTGATTATTGTAAGAATAATTAAAAAAAGGGTTGACTTTTTATCTTAATATGCGTATATTCGCATATATGCATATTAAGGAGGCTTAAGTGAAAAAGAGCATTGTCATAATCATTTTTATTGTAGCCCTATTGGGTGGGGCAAGCATAAACGGATACTATTTACCTCCCGGGACGTTTCCCAAGAGGATTTTGTTGCTAAAGATATTCGATTTTTATTCTAATTTGCAACCGAGTAATTCATTTGTAAATATGAGTGGATTCAAAGAGCAATACGGGTTAACGAATAGGATAAATATCTATGCTATGCAGCCTGCATTCATATATAAAAAAATGATCGGTGGAACTGCTACGGGTTTTGGTGATTTGAGGCAGGGAATAATTGTAAACTTGTTGAATTTCAGAGAAAGAAATAATCTCGAATTGATAGTTTCATCTAAGATTCCCACAGGATATATGGCAAAAACTCAAGGCGAGATCTCTCTCGGAACAGGCACATATGATACACATATTGAAATATTGGGGAACTATTTTTATAGGTTATTGGAGTTAAGGTATTACACTTCCTTTGTAAAGAAGATAGGTAGTGGCAAAAATATATCGGAAAGTGACAATTTTCTCACTATTGCCGGGCATATTCTCAAGAGGAAAGCGGTGTTAATGTTGACTTTAACATATAATTATCGATTTAATGATAAAACATACAATTCCTATTACATAGGGGAAATGCTTTATAAATTTAACAAAAGAGTATTTGCCAAGGCAGGCGCATTTTTTCCTATAGAGGATAATAATGTGATAAAATCGGATTACAAAATATTGGCTGAGTTTTATTATTTCTTACGCTGACGGAGGGAATATGGAAAAACTTGATAAATTCGTCAAAAAAAATATGATTCTATTGGTGCTATTATTCTTGGCAGTTGGTTTAATTATGGGGATTTATGTTAATCCGCATTCACTAAAAGCATTAAAGATATTTATAATTCCATCGGCATTTCTAATGTTGTGGGCTATGATGATCAATATGGATCTGAGTAAATTTGTCAATGCTTTGAGGTTTCCGAAAGAACTTATAATCGGTTCATTGATGTCTCTTGTCGTAGCACCGCTTATAATGTATCCCATTGCCCTTATTGTAACGAAAGATCCGAATATTTTTGCAGGTTTAATGTTAGCCGGATTAGTGCCCCCGGGCGGGTTTATAACTTACTGGTCCGGAATATTGGGGGCGAGTCTACCTCTTGCCGTAGCAATCCAATTGGTGACTTTTATTATTGCCATTGTTTGGGTACCTTACGGGATGAAATTCGCCATTGGCGACAAGATCAACATGAATATATCCGTATTGGTTAAAAGCATACTAATCCTCGTTGTAGGACCTTTCCTACTCGCAGTGGGGACGAGGGAGATAATATTAAGAACAAAGGGAAATAAGGGGTTAAAACGAATAACGCCGACGCTACATTTTATATCATCGCTTATGGCATTTTATTTGGTTTTTGCCGGTACCAGCTTAAAGGCGCTATTTATATATAAGCATCCGGGGTTGATGATATTGCCTATAGTGGGAGTCTTGTTCTATTATCTGCTTATGTTTCCACTCTCATACTTCGTTTCAAAGAGAATTTTCAAATTGTCATTCGAGAAATCGATTCCTATTGTGTACGGTTCCTCCACAAAAAATTTATCTATCGCTATGGGACTTGCTATTTCTGCATTTGGTCCGTTAGCCCTGATGGGAGTAGTTGCAGCATTATTGATTCAAATGCCGATGGCATCAATATGGTATAAAATATTTGAAAAAATCGCTGCTAAACGTGAAACATTGGAAATGGCAATTGTTGATGAAGTCGAGGAATCTGAAAAAGAACTAAAGTCGAAATTGGAGGAAGATTTTAAAGAGATAGAAGATAAACTTGCCAACGATATTTCGCAAATTGAAAAACATTTAGAGAAAACCGATAAAAAAAATCTTCGAAACTTACAAAGAGAATTGGAAAGGATTAAAAGTAAACTCGAAGAAAGCAGAGAGGGAGAATTCTAAATCTATCGATAGATTGCGTTGCTCATAATAATTCTCGAACAATAGTATGGTTTTTCCCTTGAAATCGATAGAATTTTACTATATAATACTACCACTATGATCAATTAGCGAATACAATTTTTCAGCCATCCGTCCCAAATAGTAAAAACAGATTTAAAGGAGTGGTTATGAATATTATTTTTAATAATGTAAAATTCTATTATAGTGATCCGTATGTTCCTGTTTTTGACGGGATATCCTTCGAGATAGACACGAAATGGCGTGCCGGGTTTATCGGAAGGAACGGTACGGGCAAAACAACGATTCTCAATCTTATAAGAGGCGAATTAAAGCCTGTAGGCGGGACTATTTCGGTTCCCGAAAAGATGTACTATTTCCCATATGAAATAGGGGATAAAAATGTCATTGTGCGAGAAGCGATATTAGCAAGCGTTGCTCCGTTTCGTAAGTGGGAAAGGAGAATGGAAGAACTTCTTAAAAGAGGAGATGAGAGGGATTTGCAAGAATATGCGGAAATTCTTGACATGTACGAAAAGCATGAAGGTTATACGATTCAATCCAAAATCGAAAAGGAGATTGTCAGAATGGGAATGGATGAAGCGATTTTGAGAGAAAATTTTGCCAACCTTAGTGGAGGGGAACAGACGAAAGTGATGATTCTATCCTTGTTTTTGCGTAAAGGCGAATATCCTCTCATAGATGAGCCGACAAACCATCTTGATATTGAGGGTAGGGAGATTGTGGCGGAGTATCTGTCGAAGAAAGAGGGGTTTCTACTCGTGTCCCATGACAGGTACTTCCTTGATATATGCACCGATCATATCGTATCGTTGAATAAGGGCGGATTGAGAGTAAACAAAGGCAATTTCTCAGAATGGAAGTATAATATGGAACTCGAAATCGAATACGAGACGCGGAGGGACAGGAATCTTAAGAGACAGATAAAATCCATGGAAAGGGCGGCGAACAGATTCAGACGATGGTCGTTCAGAATAGAGAAAACAAAGATAGGAGCGGGAGACAAAGGTGCTATAGGAGCAGCTTCTGCAAGGATGATGAAAAAGGCAATAAGTACCGAAAAGAGGAAAAAGCGTAACGTTCAGGAGAAGAAAAAACTGTTAAAAAATAAGGAGAAAAAGCGAAAACTCAAATTAAAGACAGAATCGTTAGCTCCTGATATTCTGCTATCTGTCACAAATCTATCACTGGGGTATGGTGAACGGACAGTGATAGAGGATTTTTCATTGATTCTAAAAAAAGGGGATAGAATAGCAATAACCGGTAAAAACGGTTCCGGCAAAACAACTCTGATAAGAGCAATATTGGGAGAATTAAAGCCAATAGAGGGGATTATATATAAACCATCATATATCAGTTTGACCTTTGCAAGGCAGATACCAGAATGGGAGAAAGTTTATTTAAAAGATATTGTGAAATCGAGAGAAGTCGATTTGTCGAATTTTAGAAATATACTCGCATCAATGGGAATAAAGGGGGATATATTCGAAAGACCGATTTCAACATTCAGTTTGGGAGAGCAGAAAAAGGTGGAAATGGCATTTTCATTTGTAAAGCCTTCCAATATTTATGTCTGGGATGAACCCCTTAATTACATTGACCTTTTTTCAAGAGAACAAATCGAAGAGGTCATTCTTAGATATCAACCTACAATGCTTTTTGTAGAGCACGACAGATATTTTATAGAGAAAATAGCCACGAATATCATTAATCTTGATGTTTAATCATCAGCTACTCGATTGTGCGTCTACAACCCCTTAAAATGATTGGATGGATATTATCTGTTTAGTGATACAATAATTAAGAGTTTTTTGCATATTGCAAATTCCCCGCTTGTAGAGGAGATGGCCACGAAGTGGAAGGGGGCTTATTCTTCACAGTTAGTCTCTTCTATTCGTCACTCTGAAATCTTTTCATAATCTCTGAGTTCCCGGACTAAATTCAGGTTGATATTGCTTATTTCATTATCTCCATAATCAAAATTAGATGTATAGTAAAAAAATTGTCCCACTCCTCTATTTACATTAGGGATTTAACATGTTTATGCATGTTTACCATTAAGACAGATTTTAAAGTTGACATTTTTTTTGAATAATATATAATTATTCAAATTTAAAAGGGAGGATTTATGCATATTCGTTTTGATGCACTAAGAAAAACAAATGCTTTAATACCGATGATTTTGATGTTGGGAGTATTTTTGGTTCCAGATGTTTTGATATATCCTTCTTCCAATAGTAGTACTATTTATTTCAGTCATAAATATTATGTGGGTAAGCAAAGTATAGTATATGAAAATTATAGAGAATCGAATGTGAATGTCGCTGATAGAGTATCGAAAGATTCGATTCCCCCGTTGAATTTTTACAGAATAGCAGGTGAGTGCCTCGGAGGTGCGGCTGTCGGAATGGCAAGTGCATTGGGAACATACTTTATTTATGTCACAGGGGCGAATCATAATATCTGGGGCGGAGGAAGTGAATGGGCGATTACCTCAATGGATATAGGATGGATTATTGGTAATCAATTTGGTGCATATATTGCGGGAAACATAGGCAATGAAACAGGTTCTATAGCAAAGACAGTGCTGTACGGAACAGCGATTTCCACAGTACTACAGGTAATAACATTTGGTGTTGAATATTACTATACTTCAAATGTTGTCAGCGGACCATCCGACACTCCTATTTTCGGAATAGTAGAAATTGCGTCTCCTATTATAGGGGCAGTCATAGGTTTTAATCTGACGAGAAGATACAAGAGTATTGCACCAAAAGTTAATGGATTAATAAATATGGAAAACAAAAAGGTCTGTCTTAATATCCCGGGAATATTCACACGTTCCATAAACGGGGAAACAATTTTGGCATTGAGTTTAATAGATGTGAAATTTTAGAGACAATTTAGACGGTTAGTCAGATCTTTCTAAGTGTCGCAATTATTGACATTCGATGACAATTGTGATAATTTAAAGCATATACAAAAAAGAGGTGCTTTATGGTAAAAGATTTTTCGTATTTTAATCCCGTTAAAATAATGTTCGGTAAATGTCTTACCGATGGTGTAAAAGAATTTCATAAAAATCATCCCGGTAAATTATTGATAATTACAGGGAAGAAAGCACAGTTTGAGAATGGGAATTATGTGGAGGTAGAGAAGGTTTTAAATGAATTATCCATTCCCTTCGAGGTTTGGCCCAATGTAACACCTAACCCGACATA
>JAACEC010000022.1 GCA_011682715.1 Pseudomonadota bacterium | reverse complement strand
AATGTAAAATTAAATCCCCTTGACTAATCGTTATATTTTAATATAATAAGGTTCTTATGGGGGCGATTAGCTCAGGTGGTTAGAGTGTCGGTCTCACATACCGGAGGTCAGAGGTTCAAGTCCTCTATCGCCCATTGAAATGTTTTAATAGGAGGAACAGATGTTAAAAGACGATTTAAAGCACCTTTATGAAATTCAGAAACTGGATATAGAGATAGATGAATTGTCTACCAATCTGGAAAGTATTCCGGAAAGGATAAGACAGCTCACTTTGGATTCCGAAAAGCATAAGAGCAGCATTGAGAGAGAAAAAGAGGCTATTGAACAGCTGAAAGAATCGAAGAGTGATGAGGAAAAGAAACTTTCAAATATCAAATTGGCTCTCGAAAAAAATAAAAAGAAAGAAAAAGTCATCAAATCGGGACGCGAAGGCGAATCTTTGTTAAAGGAAAAGGAAAATCTCATAAGAGATGAAGGGTTTTATACGAATAAATTAAAAGAAATAAACGACAGACTCGAGAAATCGGTTACAAACCTGTCCAATCTCGAAGATTCTCTGGGAGATGTGATAAACAGCACCGAGGAAGACATTAAGCTATACAACGAAAAAGAGAAGGAGCTAAAGAACGAAATAGAGAGGCTGGAAGACAAGAAGAAGAGAATAGCCGTTCATATCAAGGATCCCTTAATGATAAAGAAGTACGAGAGAATAAGGGAGAACAGAGACGGCGTAGGCGTTGTCGTTATCGATAAGCCCATTTGTGGCGGATGTTTTGTAAAACTTCCCCAGGAAATCTACAACGAATTGAAGAATGGTGAAGAGATGCATTACTGTGAGGTCTGCGGAAGAATACTTCTCTGGAAAGGCTTTATTGATGAGTGATGATAGTAAAATTATATACGGATGGAGCTTCAAGGGGGAATCCCGGACCTTCAGGAATAGGAGTGTTGGCAAAAGATGAAACCGGGGAATTTATTTTTCAACATTACAAATACATAGGAATAGGGACAAATAATCAAGCGGAATACACAGCTTTGATCGAAGGTTTGAAAAAATTGATGCATTTGCATGCTCCCGGTGAAATCGATTTAACCGTTAATGCGGACAGTCAACTCATGATAAGACAATTGAGGGGCGAGTACAAGATAAAAAACAAAAAACTTGCGGAATTAAAAAATAACGTAGATAAATTAATCGGTTCTTTTAAAAAGGTTAAATTTGTTCACATACCGAGAGAATTGAACAAAGAAGCGGATAAATTGGCAAGCATTAAATTCAGTGGAGTAGACCAGGCAATCGCGTCCTGCAAAGGATGAGGAAAGTCCGAACACCACAGGGCACTTCGCCGGGTAACACCCGGGAGGAGCGATCCTACGGAAAGTGCAACAGAAAATACACAGCCGCTATTAACGGTAATGGTGAAATGGCGAGGTAAGAGCTCACTAGGGAGCAGGAGACTGTTTCCCTTTGTAAACCCCGAAGGGTGCAAGACCAAATAGGAGGGGAGAAGTTGCCCGCTTCGTTTTACCCTCGGGTAGGTCGCTTGAGATATGCTGTAAAGCATATCCCAGATAAATGATTGCCCAAGACAGAATTCGGCTTACGGTCTACTCCAAAGAAAGGAGAAAATATGGAAAGAACATTTATTAAAGATGTTGCAAAACACGAAGGAAAAGAGATCGAGATAAGGGGATGGTTGTACAACAAGCGGTCCAGCGGTAAAATAAAATTTCTTATTTTCAGAGACGGAACGGGTTATCTTCAGGGCGTTATGGTAAAAAACGAGATCAAAGACGAATACTTTTCATTGTCTGAAGAGCTTTCTCTCGAGACATCCGTTATCGTAAGAGGTTCGATTCACGAAGATAAACGTGCCATTGGCGGTTATGAAATGTCTATCGGTTATCTAAGAATTGTCGGGGAATCAGTAGATTATCCCATTACGAAAAAAGAGCACGGCGTATCGTTCTTAATGGCAAACAGGCATCTCTGGATTCGCTCCAGGAGACAGGTTGCCATTCTAAGAATTAGAGCAGAAGTCGTAAATGCATCAAGGGATTTTCTTAACAACAACGGTTTCACCCTTGTCGATGCCCCCATTTTTACTCCTGCTGCATGCGAAGGAACCACGACACTTTTTGAAGTGGATTATTTCGGAGAAAAGGCGTATTTGAGCCAGAGCGGACAGCTCTATAACGAAGCTACTGCAATGGCTCTGGGAAATGTATATTGTTTCGGTCCTGCATTCAGAGCTGAGAAATCAAAAACAAGAAGACACATGACGGAATTTTGGCAGGTGGAGCCCGAGATGGCTTATGCCGATATGAATGATGCGATGAATGTAACAGAGGGAATGCTGAGATATATCGTAAATCGTGTTCTGGGAAATAGGAGAAAAGATCTCGAAACGTTGGAAAGAGATATTTCCGTACTTGAAAAGTGCAACAAACCTTTTAACAGAATAACGTATACGGAAGCCGTTGACATTGTTAATCAAAGCGGGACGGAATTCAAATGGGGAAAGGATTTCGGAGCCCCCGACGAAGAGATTATTGCCACACATTTTGATGTCCCGACATTCGTTTACAAATATCCCGCTGCCGTAAAAGCATTTTATATGAAAAGGGATTCGGAGGATAACAAGCTGGCACTGGGATTTGATTTGCTTGCTCCCGAAGGATACGGAGAGATTGTAGGGGGCGGTCAGAGAGAGGAAGATTACGATACCCTTGTCAGCAGAATAGAGGAATTCGACCTCCCATTGGATGCATTCAAATGGTACATTGATTTGAGGAAATACGGTTCTGTACCTCATGCCGGTTTCGGACTCGGAATAGAGAGAACGGTGAGATGGATATGCAAACTACATCATATAAGAGAGACGGCTGCTTTCCCCCGTACGCTTGAAAGAATCTATCCTTGAAACTTGACATGTCACCTGTGCAATGGTAGATTACGATATGAAACGACTATTATTTCTGCTTTTGCTTCTGTTTTTGGTCTCTTGCAGCAACGAGAAGGTCGTAAAGAACAAGGAATCGGAATATCTCACCGATTTCACAATAAATACTACGAGGAAAGGGTATAAAGAGTGGACTCTTGAGGCTAAAAAGGCGATTCAAAATCCAGGTGATTCGGTGATTGTAATTTTTGATTATAATCTGATATTTTTTAAAAAGGACAGTTTCGATTCTTATTTAAAAGCGGATAGCGGATTGTTTTACCCCGATAAAGGGGACCTCTATGCATACAAAAATGTGTTTGTTTTAACGAAGGATTCGGTTGAACTCAGAACGGATAGTCTGTTCTGGGATAACAGTGAAAAAATTTTACACGCTCCGGGAGAGATTCTGCTTAAACAGAATGGAATGTTGCTGAAGGGGAAGGATCTCACTTCGAGGAGTAATTTGAGAGAGATCGTCATAAAAAATGTTGAGGGTAGAGAAAAAAATTAGTGCTATCTTTATTATTTTCTTTTTGTTTTTGCTCCCTGTCTACGGAGTGACATATTCTATCAAATCAGATTCCATGATTATATATACCACAAATGGGGAGAATAGAACGAAATTTTTTAACAATGTAAAATTCGAGATGGACAGCATCAATTTTACATCCGAATTTGCGGAGATGTTTGAGGACACCCTTTTTTTACTAAGTGATTCCATAACGGGTAGAGACAAGGGTAACGTTTACGAGACCGACAGGATGTATTTTTACCCGAAGAGTTCTATTGCCAAATTTATTGGAAACAACCGTTTTGTCATAAGAGGTAATATTTTGAAGGGGGACAGTTTTATTTTGGATATGACGGATTCCACAATGGAGATGCGGGGAAATGTGGGGTTTGTTTCACAGAATGATTCTATAGCCATCGAATCGGGGAGCGGGGAGATAATTAATCGTGAAAATTATTCTCGTTTTTTCGATAATCCGTTGTTACAGATCAGGGGAGACAGCGATACGATTTTCGTAAGGAGTGATACAGTCATCTTTGATGGTGATTCCGTTGCGAGATTTGTTAATAACCTCGATATAAGAGTAAAGCAGGGGGATATAAAAGGTAAAAACGGTACATTTTTTCTCAAGAAAAATAATGGTATTGTAACAGGTGATCCAAGATATGTTTCAAAGGAGATTGACATAAAAGGGGACACTATGAAAATCGTATCCGACGGGGGAGACAGGAGCATCCTGTTTTACAACCATGCGGAAATGGAGTATAATAAAAGAGACTCCATACGGGTGAAATCGGACAGTATAGAGATTGATATTGAAAAAGACAGCATTAAAACAATTAAGGCTTTTGGAGAGGTTGATGGCAGTTACAGAAGAACAGAAAGATAGATTATCCGCCAGGGGGTTGGTTAAAATTTACGGAAAGAGACGAGTGGTAAACGACGTTTCCATTTATCTGGAAAGCGGCGAAATTGTCGGGCTTCTCGGACCCAACGGAGCGGGAAAGACAACGACATTTTATATGATTGTGGGGCTTATAAGGGAAAACGGCGGTACGATAACGATAAACGATGAAGATATTACCGAATTGCCGATGTACTTGCGTGCAAGGATGGGTATAGGATACCTGCAACAGGAATCTTCGATTTTCAGAGGGCTTAAGGTTTGGGAAAATATATATTCGGTCTTTGAAATGAAGGGATTTTCAAAAGAGGAGGGGATGACAAAAACGGAAGAATTGCTGAAGAAGTACTCGATAGAATATATCAGAAATTCCCTTGGAGCCAATCTTTCCGGAGGGGAGAGAAGAAGAGTCGAAATTGCGAGAATAATGGCTACAAAACCTCGATTCCTGCTTCTTGACGAACCTTTTACAGGTATTGATCCTATTATTAGAGCCAATTTACAGGAAATAATACTCTATCTCAAGGATGAGAATATAGGTGTTTTGATTACGGACCATAATGTTAGGGAAACACTCGAAATAACGGATAGGTCATACATTATGTACGAAGGGAAAATACTAATTAACGGCGAAACGAGTATGCTTGTCAACGATGAAGAAGTAAGAGAAAAATATCTCGGCAAACGGTTTAAATTATGAAACTAAATCTCAATCAGCGTCTCGAATTAAACGTCTCCGGTCAGATAGTTCAACTAATGAAATTACTGCAGGTTAACAGAACCGATTTGGAGCAATTGATAGAAACCGAACTTGAGCAGAACCCCATACTTGAAAAAAGTGAGGAAGAAGAGACGGAAATCGAAGAGTTGCCCGTTGAAAAAAAAGATGAAAATCTGGAAAAATTTTTGAAAGAGTTTGAATGGATTCAAGAAGAAGATTTTAAATACAAATATTACGCTCCCAAAAAGATAGACGAAGCGATTTCTCCGGATATTTATCCGGAAGAAAAAGATGTCCTTGAGACATTCAAAATGGATTATTCCAGTAAATTACGGGGAAAAGAATTGGATATAGGGAAAACTCTGGTGGATCTTCTTGACGGAAACGGTTTTTTACGCATTTCCGCTGATGAGATATCGAAGAGGTACAATTTCCCGCCGGATAAAGTGAGGTCGGTGATTGAGACGATGAAGCGGATTGCACCGGAAGGGGTCGGTTCAAGAGATATGTTTGAATTTATTGCTTTTCAGTTGAATAAAAAAGGATTCGACGGATATAAATATGCGGGTATTTTAAGAAAATACGGGAAGGAGTTCAAAGCCGGGGCAATTGATAAAATTTCGGAACTTAGTAGGATTCCCACGAGCGAAATCGAAGATATTTTAGAAGCGGTTAAATCGTGCCGGCCTGTTCCCATAATGAATATGAAACAGGACAATAACTATATAACCCCGGATGTTATTATCAGAAAGATAAACGGTAGATACGAGATTATAATTAACGAAGATGAATTACCTACGATAAGAATTAACGATTATTATCTCTCTCTCTTAAAAGGGGAGAAAGGGGATTTATCCGATGAGGAAAAGAAGGATTTAAAAAAACATCTCTACGGAGCGAAATCCTTTATAGCAAATTTGTACAGGCGGAGAGAGACCATAGAGCGGATTGCACATGAAATATTAATCAGACAGTATAGATTTTTCGAAGAAGGAATCGAAAGTTTAAAACCGCTTTACATGAAAGAAATTGCCGAATCGTTGGGTTTGAGCAATTCAACCGTAACGAGAGCCCTCGCCAATAAATATTTTGATACCCCTCACGGTATATTTCCGTCCAAATTTTTCTTTCTTTCGAGAGTAAAAGCCCGCGGTGAAAATATTTCCGTTAGTCATGTACTTAACAGGATAAAACAAATCGTTGACGCAGAAGATAAAAGGACCCCGTTATCGGACTTACGTATAACCGAAATTTTAAACAAAGAGGGGATTGATATTAAAAGAAGAACGGTTGCAAAGTACAGGGAGACTTTGGGGATACCGAAAAAGGGGTTAAGAAAACGGTTTAATGTATAGTTGTTCTGTTTCTCCCGTTTTTCTTGGAATCGTAAAGAGCCAAATCGGCATGTTTTATCAAAATATCGCTTGAAAGGTATTTCTCTTCGAAAACCGCTACACCTAAACTTATGGTTATCTTTAGTAACGTGTTGTTGTGCTTTATAGATGTATTCTCCACTGACGAACGTAATTGCTCGGCAATTTCAATGGCTTGATTCTCGTTTTTATTAGGAAGAACAACTACAAATTCCTCGCCTCCGTAACGTGCGGCCAGTGCACCGGAAGGAGTTATCCGTTTCATAATTTCCGCAAGATGTTTCAAAACCCTGTCACCTGTTTGATGCCCGTATTTGTCGTTGAAGGATTTGAAAAAGTCGATATCTATCATGATCAGGGCGATAGGATGACGATTTATCTGAGATTCCCGTAGCATTTCTTTCAGCGTTGTTTGGAAATAACGGTGATTATAAAGCCCCGTTAGTCCGTCTTTTATTGCAAGATCCTTTACCTTCTCGTACAACAGAGAACGCTCGATTGCTGTTGCGAATATATTGGCAGTGGGAATGATTATGCCGCGTATCATCTTTTCGTCATACCTCACCTTTTGGGATTTATTAATGAACAGAAGCACTAGTCTGTTATCTGCGGATTCACCGCGAGGATCGATTATGGGAAACAAAATAAACGATTGATATCCTTTTTTGATATGCTCTCCCGGATATAAAATGGGGATTCTTTTAAATTCCGTTTCCTTCATATTTCTAAGTATAGGAATATTGTTTTTTATCGTCACGCTTATAAGGGAGTTAGAAAAATTAAAACCTTCCCCTTCCTTGAAGTACTCGTCCCCGAATATCTTTACAAATCGCCCCTTGTTGCCTTCAATATGAATGAGGAGCAGGGAGTCGAAGGGCATCATTTTCTTTAGTGTGTCGTGAAGATGGTTATAGATTTCATTGATTTCGAGATGCCGTAAAAGCGTTGTTGAGATATCTTTAAGTATGGAAAATTTTACGGAATCGCGGTTTTTAAGTTGAATATCGTTAATTAAAATGATGGCAATCGCCACAATTGTGGCAAAATGCTTTAACTTCTCTTTATCTTCCCATGTAAAAGCATTTTCTTCCAGGGAATCGAGTACAAGCACACCCAAAACCCTGTTTTCGAATGTAATTTGAACAGCCATAAATGATCTGACAGGTTCGTCTTTTGTGTAAAAATCCAGGGAAGTGACGGGAAGGGTAAATTCGTTATTCATCATATCACGACGGTATTTTACTACCCAATAAAGTAAATTCTTTTCCTCTTTTATGACCACATTTTCATTTATATTTTTCGATTTGGATCTGCATGCCCCCAGCGTAAGAAACTCCCCCGTTTTATTTACAAGGAAAACAGCTGCCGTGTGAGGGGCAAATACCTTAAATATGAGATCGGTTATGGAGTAGAGCGTATTTTCCTTGTAATAGGTGTATTGATCGTCTCCTCCGGAAAAAATCATACTTGCCTTTTCCTCTATGTCGGCACTTTCCGGTGATATGAATTTATGAGTTTCTATGGAATTAAGCTGAGTTTTCATTGTCATGATAAAGAACTCTTTTTTGCTCGATATGTAGCCCAAAACGAGGGAAATTAAGAGGAAAATTGATTGATCGCCGAATTGGTGATTGCCTGTTGTTATAAATGAAATTGTAATAGCGATGTATATAGTTATGAAAACGTAGAATTCGGTGAGTGAACCGAGCAAAAATGCGAGTAAGTAAAGAATTCCGAAGAATGGGGAGTGGAAGTTTCCCGTTAGTTGAATGGCAAGAAGGCTAAATTCCGACAAAATAACGGATATGTACAATCGTAATTTTTCCCCTCGTGATTTTAGTATGATATATGTGGGGTAAAACAGGGAAAATAATATAAAGATAAGGGCTATGACCGCTGTTACCACAGAAAAAGGACGTACAAATATACCGGTTAGCAAAAGTATGTATCCCAGCAGAGCAAAAATGTAATAAGGTATTCTCCTTAATATTTTATCTTTCATAGACAATAGAAATATTACTATATTACGGATTAAAAATCAACAACAAAGTGAAAGAGAAGGCATAATAAAACAAAACAGTAATTCAGAATCGAACATTTTCCCTTTCTCCCGCTGTCCTGGGCGTCTGGTATAGAAATATTTACAGAAATTAAAAAAAATTGCAAAATAGAAAAAGATAGTGCTTATAGCAAAGCACATATCGCGTAATATTAATTTTTTGTGAAGTTCTTGTGAGATGAGCTTTAAAATAAAAAAAATAGTTTTATAAATAATTACCGTATTTTAGCCGAGCATCACAGGTAGGGGCAATTCATGAATCGCCCCTACAATTTAAACCGGTTAATATGCCGTACCTATTTCCCAAAAAATCAAAACAATTCTTGACAGAGGAGGAAGAGCGTTTTATAATAAAATTATAGTAAAAGTGGCACAAATAAAAAGAGAGGTTACCCGGAAATGAGATTTATGTTACCAATGTTACAACGAAGCACAGTTTGTATGTGTATATGGAGGAAAATCACTCAATTTAGGTAGTTATAAAAATATATTAAACTTTAAAAAAGGAGGTCGTGATGTTTAAAAAAATCAAACTCGCAGGGAAAGTAGGTATTATCATCTCTGTTCTTCTCTTATCAATCTTTCCCATCACACTTTTTTCCCAGTATCCGGATTGGACAAACTACACGAATGGGCAGCAGGTTCGGGCAGTTGCCGTTGAAGGGAACAAAATATGGATGGGAACCAATGGAGGACTTGTAATGCTGGATACCCAGACGGATTCTATGACATTCTACAACCATGCAAATTCAGGTCTGCCTTCTAACGATGTTTGGGCTATTGCCATAGATAATGCAGGTAATAAGTGGATTGGAACTAATGGAGGAGGATTGGCAGAATTTGACGGGACAAACTGGACAGTATACAACACATCAAATTCAGGTCTGCCTGATAACTATGTTTATGCTATTGCCATAGATAATGCAGGTAATAAATGGATTGGAACTTATGGTGCATTGGCAGTATTTGATGGGACAAACTGGACCGTGTATAACACATCAAATTCAGGACTGCCTAAAAATCATATTAACTCTATTGCCATAGATACATCAGGGAATAAGTGGATTGGAACAGGTGATTGGAGCTCTGGCAATGGTGGATTAATAAAATTTGACGGGACAAACTGGGCCGTATATAACATATCGAATTCAGGTCTGCCTGATGATGGTGTTATGTCTATTACCATAGATAATGCAGGTAATAAGTGGATTGGGACAGGTGATGGATTGGCAGCATTTGACGGGACAAACTGGACCGTGTATAATACATCAAATTCAGGTCTGCCTTCTGACTCTGTTTCTGCTATTGCAATAGATAATGCAGGTAATAAGTGGATTGGAACATGTGGAGGGTTGGCAGAATTTGACGGGACAAACTGGACAGTGTATAACACATCAAATTCAGGACTGCCTTATAACGATGTTTATGCTATTGCCATAGATAGTGCAGGTAATAAGTGGATTGGAACTTATTGGGGAGGATTGGCAGAATTTGACGGGACAAACTGGACAGTGTATAACACATCAAATTCAGGTCTGCCTTCTAACTATGTTTTGGCTATTGCCATAGATGGTTCAGGTAATAAGTGGATTGGGACAGGTGGTGGATTGGCAGCATTTGACGGGACAAACTGGACTGTATATGATACATCAAATTCAGGTCTGCCTGATAACGGAGTTAATGCTATTGCCATAGATGGTTCAGGGAATAAATGGATTGGAACTAATGGAGGAGGATTGGCAGAATTTGACGGAGTAAACTGGACCGTATATGATACATCAAATTCAGGACTACCTTCTAACGGTGTTGGTGCTATTGCCATAGATAATGCAGGGAATAAGTGGATTGGAACTAATGGAGGAGGATTGGCAGAATTTGACGGGACAAACTGGACAGTGTATGACACATCAAATTCAGGTCTGCCTTCTAACGAGGTTCGTGCTATTGCCATAGATAGTGCAGGGAATAAGTGGATTGGAACAGACTGGGGAGGATTGGCAGAGTTTGATGGAGTAAACTGGACCGTATATGATACATCAAATTCAGGACTGCCTGATAACAATGTTTATGCTATTGCCATAGATAATGCAGGGAATAAGTGGATTGGAATTTATTGGGGAGGATTGGCAAAGTTTGCCGGGACAAACTGGACCGTATATGACACATCCAATTCAGGACTACCTTCTAACGATGTTTGGTCTATTGCCATAGATAATGCAGGGAATAAGTGGATTGGAACTTATGATTGGTGGTCTGGCAATGGTGGATTGGCAGCATTTGACGGGACAAACTGGACAGTATACAATGAATCAAATTCAGGTCTACCTTCTAACGAGGTTCGTGCTATTGCCATAGATGGTTCAGGGAATAAGTGGATTGGAACTTATGGAGGAGGATTGGCAGTTTATACAGGTGGGAATGGGATTGCAGAGTACAATCAGAAGTCTCATTCAAGTATTATTCTTCTATGCCCAGCCCTTTTCCATTATTCCAACACTATCGAATATACAATACCTATGAGTACCACTGTTCACCTAAAAATTTACAACTGTACGGGAAGATTGGTAAAAACGCTTGTCAATAATCATCAAACCGCAGGTTTACACACGGTAAAATGGGATGGAACAGGTAAAAACGACAAAAAACTCTCATCGGGTATTTATTTTATAAGTGTTTCAGCAGGAAAATATACAGCAACGAAGAAGAGCTGCCTTATTAGATAGAGATAAAGGCGTTAGGTCTCGTTGTCAGCTGTTTTAGAAACAATTTTTACATTCTCAGTAGGGGCGATTCGTGAATCGCCCCTACTATATTTTTAGATTTTACCGTAATTTATTCTATGTGGGTGCATATAGAATAAAACGCCCGTTAAGCATCTTACCTCTTGACATATAGGGAAAATCCAATTATAATCACTTTGGTTTTCGGGCGGTTAGCTCAGGTGGTTAGAGTACTTGCTTGACATGCAAGAGGTCAGAGGTTCAAGTCCTCTATCGCCCATTATTTATCATTTCAAAAGGAGAAGGCTATGGCAAGAGTATTGCTGCAAGGTAAAGAAATTGTAGTAAAAGACGGTGTAGGTTTCGATGAAGAGCATCTACCGTCGAAAGTCTACAAAAAAGTGCTGGCTGTAAAATGCAACGACGAGCTGTTGGATCTTTCCGGGAAAATCGACGGTGATTGTGAAATTGAACCGATAACATTTAACGAAGAGGAAGGTAAAGAAATTTACAGACATTCAGCTGCTCACATTATGGCTCAAGCGGTCGGTGAACTCTACCCCGGTACAAAATTTGCCATAGGTCCCGCGATTGAAAACGGATTTTACTATGACTTCGAATTAAAACACAGATTTACCGATGATGATCTACGCAAAATCGAGAAAAAGATGAAGGAGATTATCGCAAAGGATTATAAATTCGAAAGAAGAGAAGTTTCCCGTGAGGAGGCTTTGAAAATATTCAAAGAAAGAGATGATAAATTCAAGGTGGAAATTATAGAAGAATTGCCGGAAGGCAGTGTTATAACACTATACAAACAGGGAAATTTCGAGGATCTTTGCAGAGGTCCTCATATACCTTCCACAGGTAAGATGCACGAAATAAAATTGCTCTCTGTGGCAGGTGCATATTGGCGCGGAGACGAAAACAGGGAACAGCTGCAAAGAATCTACGGGACGGCTTTCCGGGACAAAAAAGAAATGGATGCATATTTGAGAATCCTTGAAGAGGCTAAGAAAAGGGATCACAGAGTGCTCGGCAAACAACTTGGAATTTACAGCATATTCAAAGAGGCGGGACCGGGTCTCATATTCTGGCAGCCCAACGGCGCTATTATGATAGAAATCATAGAAAGGTTCTGGAAGGATGAGCATCTGAAAAGGGGATACCAGCTTGTTAGGATTCCCCACATAGCAAAAAGCGATCTCTGGCACACTTCAGGTCATTATGAATTTTACAGGGAAAATATGTACGTTCTGAACATCGACGATTACGAGTATGTCTTGAAGCCGATGAATTGCCCGGGACATATACTTATCTATAAGAGTAAAACGAGGTCGTACAGGGATTTGCCGATAAAATTTGCCGAACTGGGAACCGTATACAGATATGAGAGAAGCGGTACATTACACGGTTTGCTCAGGGTAAGAGGATTTACTCAGGATGACGGACACGTATTCTGCACGCCGGAGCAGCTGCCGGAAGAGGTAGTGAAAGTGATCGAGTTTGCACAATTTATGATGGAGACATGGATATAAAAAATACGATGTTGAACTGAGTGTGAGGGATCCCAAAGAGAAGAAAAAATATGCGGGAAGCGACGAAGAGTGGAATATGGCGGAATCAGCCCTCGAAAATGCCTTGAAGAAAAAAGGGATTCCCTATAAGAGAGCCGAAGGCGAAGCCGTATTTTACGGTCCCAAAATAGATATAAAGTTGATTGACGCCCTGGGAAGAAGATGGCAAGGTCCTACTATACAATTCGACTTCAATTTGCCCAAGAGGTTTAATGTAACATATATCGAAAAAGACGGTAAGGAGCACCTCGTTTTTATGATTCATAGAGCTCTTTTGGGTTCCATTGAACGATTTATGGGTACGCTCATCGAACATTATGCCGGAGCGTTTCCCGTTTGGATAGCCCCCACACAGGTCAGTGTGCTTACAATCACGGGAAGTGCGGACGATTATGCAAAGGAAGTATACGAAAAACTTCTGAGTGAAGGTTTCAGAGTCGAAATAGATTTGAGAAACGAAAAGATAAACTACAAAGTTCGCGAAAAAGAAGCCATGAAAGTACCATATATGGTGATTGTAGGAGATAAGGAGAAAGAAAACGGCAAGATCTCCCTAAGGGGAAGAGGCAGGAAAAATCTCGGAACTTTATCTCTTGACAAATTCATCGAAAGGGTGCATAATGACGTTGATTTAAAAAGGTAGTTTTTTAAAGTAGAAGCTTCGCTTCTCACCTGCCGAAGTTGGTTTTGGCTGGTTTTTTGAGAATGAATGGTATAAGGCGGAGCAATCCGCCTTTTTTTAGTGTAATTTTTAAGGAGGTGACATATAAAAAAACTTCGTGTTAACCGAGGGATTAGGGCATCGCAGGTAAGACTTATCGATGAGAATAACAAGCAGGTGGGTATAGTTAAAATATCTACGGCGTTGCAGATGGCAGAGGATGCCGGTTTGGAACTTGTGGAAATTTCCCCCAATGTGGATCCGCCCGTTTGCAAAATTCTCGATTACGGGAAATACAAGTACAGAGAGAGTAAAAAACTTAATGCGGCTAAGAAGAAGCAACATCAGATACAGGTAAAAGAGATAAAAATGCGTCCGAGTATCGCGGAGAATGACTATCAGATAAAATTAAAACATGCCAAGAAGTTTATCGGACAGGGGAATAAGGTTAAATTTACAATCAGGTTCAGAGGGAGACAGATGGCTCATCCTGAAATGGGTGAGACTGTATTGAAACGCTTTGAAGAAGATATGACTGACATAGCGATTGTGGAATCGAAACCGGTAATGCTCGGACGAAATATGACAATGGTGATAGGTCCCAGAAGATAGAGGAGGATTAAGATGCCAAAGATTAGAAGTAACAGATCGGCAGCAAAAAGAATTAAATTCAGCGGGAAAGGAAAAGCTATAAGGAGAAAAGCGAATCTCCGTCATATCAATTCCTACATGACGAGAAGGAGAAAGAGAAGATTGAAAGTGAATAGTGTTGTTAATAAAACGGATCAGAAAAGAATAAAGAGAATGCTACCCTACGGTTAAGTAAAGGAGGATAATATGCCGAGAGCAAGATATAAAGTAAAAAGAAGGCAGAAAAGAAACAGATGGCTGAAGCAAGCAAAAGGGTACTATTTAACAAGGCATAGACAAAACGGCAAAAGAATCTGTTATAAAAGCTGGAGTAAATGCCTTTGCCGATAGAAGAAAGAAAAAATCGCAATTCAGAAAATTATGGATCACGCGTATAAATATAGCAACACGCCAGTATGGGATGTCATACAGCAGGTTTATAAATGGTCTCAGAAAAGCCAATGTAGGTGTTGATAGAAAGATCTTAGCGGAACTCGCAGTAAACGATGCGAATGCTTTCAAAAAATTCGTAGATGTTGCCAAGGGGGCTTTAGGCTAAAATGCGGGACATAAAAGATCTCAGAGAGGAGATATTGATTTCCCTTAAAAACGCTTCGAGCAATGAGTACGAAGCTTTGAAGATTAAATATCTTGGGCGAAAAGGGGTAATTACTTCTATACTCAGAGGACTTAAAGGTGTGCCCAAAGAGGAAAGAAAAATTATCGGGATGGAAGCTAACAAGCTTAAAAAGGAAATTGAAGAATTTTTTAAGCAACATAAGGTCGAAAGAGCAAAATCATCCTCCGGGAAATTTAGGGATTACACTCTTCCCGGGAGAAAGAATTTGCCGGGAGCCGTTCATCCCGTATCTCGAGCACTTGACGAAATCATAAACATTTTCATGCGTCTCGGTTTTTCAATAGAGTACGGACCGGAAATCGAATCGGATTATTATAATTTTGAAGCATTGAATATTCCCAAGCATCATCCTTCGAGAGACATGCAGGATACGTTTTACATTGCGGAAAGCGACAAATTATTGAGAACTCATACATCTCCCGTGCAGATCAGAACAATGGAGAGGCAAAAACCGCCCATTAGAGTGATTGCTCCCGGGAGATGTTACAGAAAGGATGAAATAGACCCGTCTCATTCCCCGGTTTTTCACCAGGTTGAAGGATTGTATGTGGATGAGAACGTAACGTTTGCCGATTTGAAAGGTATCTTATCCGCTTTTGCCGGAGATTTTTTCGGTCCCGACACGAAAACAAGATTTACCCCGTCATTTTTCCCCTTTACGGAACCCAGCTCAGAGATGTATGTCTCCTGTGTTTTTTGCGGCGGTAAGGGGTGTAATGTCTGTCAATATACGGGATGGCTTGAGGTTCTCGGATGTGGGCTTGTCAATCCGAAAGTTTTCGAATATGTTGGATATGATACCGAAAAATATAGCGGGTTTGCATTCGGGCTTGGTGTCGAAAGATTTGCAATGTTAAAATACGGAATAGACGATATGAGGCTTCTGTATGAAAATAACATAGAATTTTTAAAAGGTGTAATAAAATGAGAGTATCTCTGGAATGGCTTAACGAGTATATTGATACCGGAAGTCTTGATCTCCCCGTTATATTGGAAGAGTGCGGATTTCCCGTTGAAGAGGTTATTCAAGTCGGAGATGATACCGTATATGATATAGAAGTTACCGCAAACAGACCCGACATGTTATCCATGATAGGGGTTGCGAGAGAAATTAAAGCTAAAACCGGAAGAAAATTGCGACTTCCCGCAACGTACGGACTTAAAGATGAAAATATATGGGAAGATTTCACCGTTAAGGTGGAAAATTCCAACGATACGCCTCGGTACATTGCCTGTAAACTGGACAATGTACCTGTTAAAAAATCACCCGATTGGTTAGAGAGACGAATTAAAAGTTATGGATTAAACCCTAAAAATGTCCTTGTGGATCTTACCAACTACATTGCCGTGGAACTGGGGCAACCGCTTCACGCTTTCTCGGAGTCCCTTGTTAAAGGGAGAATGATCAATGTTAGAAGAGCAGTGAAGGGGGAGAAAATCGTAACTTTGCTTGGCGAAGAGAAGGAACTTGACGATTCGATTCTCGTAATTGCCGATGCGGAGAAACCCATAGCCCTGGCGGGGATAATAGGAGGAGAAGAGAGCGGCGTGAAGGAAAATTCCATGTCGTTCATTATCGAATCCGCCTATTTTGATCCTGTTCTTATAAGGATGGGCTCAAAGAAGCTGAACATAAAAACCGATGCCTCTTATCGTTTTGAAAGAGGCGGGTATTTTACAAGCCCCGATTTTGCTCTTAAAAGATTTCTTTATCTTTTAAAAAAGATTGTACCGGAAATAGAGATTTATATGCCCATTGATATTTACGATAAAATCCCCGATCCGGTTAAAATAAAATTGGACAGGAGTTTTATAAGAAAACGTCTCGGATACGATATTTCCGACGAGAAAATCGATTCTATACTGAAACAATTTGATTTCGAAGTCGGAGAGAGCAGCGTAACAATACCCAATTACAGGAGGGATCTATTCGGTCCCATTGATCTTGTTGAAGAAGTGGGCAGAATTTTCGGCTACAGCAACATACCAGACAAGGTGAGAATCCCCGAAGGGGTGTATGCAAGAAATAACAGACTTTTTGGTATGAGCAGGAAGATCAGGGATGGACTGGTTAGTTTAGGGTACTACGAAAATGTTACTCTCGGACTTGTTTCCAGGGAGGAGCTCGAAAAAATTTATGGTAACATCGATAATTTCGTAAGAATTGCAAATCCCATAAATAAAAATATAGAGTATATGACACCAACCCCCTCGGTAAATCTCTTAAAAGTGGTGAAAAACAATATTTTGAAAAGCAATCGAAATATCAAAATATTCGAATTGGGACGCGGATTCATGAAAAGTGATGGTGATTTCGATGAAAAGAACATACTCTCCGTGATGCTTTTTGGAATGCCTGATGAGAAAGAGTGGTATAATGTACCGAGAGGATTCGACCTTTTCGATATAAAGGGAATTGCCGAGTATATTTTTGACTTAATGCATGTAGAGGGGATTAAAGTGGAAAGCGGTAAGCATCCTCTCTATATTAAAGAAGAATCCGTTTCTTTTAAAATGGGTGATGTGGAGATAGCTCGTTGCGGACGAATCAGAAAAGAGATAGAAAAGTTCTACGAAATCGAAAATAGAATTTACAGCCTTGATATTGACTTAGATAGACTATTGGATTATACTAAAAAAAGAGGTTATAAGAGACCTTCTGCCTATCCGTCGGTTTACCGTGATCTGGCTCTTGTAATCGATAAAAATGTTCTTTACGGTGATCTTTTAAATGTAGTTTACGACGTTAATTCACTTCCTTCTTTGAAGGTTAAGCTCTTTGATCTCTATATCGGAAAGCAAATCCCTGACGGTAAAAAGGGAATGGCGGTAAACCTTGAGTTTAACGGCCTTTCGAGAACCCTGAAGGATGATGAGGTGGAAGTAGTTGTAGGTAGGATACTTGAATCGCTAAAAGAGAAATTCGGAGCATATTTAAGGGAGAAGTAGTATGGAAGACGAAATCTTACGGAAACTGGAAGAAAAGATTTCAAAGATAGAATCGTACATTAATAATTTAAAGATGGAAAATAAGGAACTAAAGAGTAAAATAGAAATTTTAGAAGAAGAAAAATCGAAGTATGACGGTGAAAAGGAAAATTTAAGACAGAGATTGTCAGCTCTTTTACAAAAATTGGAACAGTTCGAGCAGGTTTGAATGTAACAGGGATTTAGAATATAATGGAACAAGAAAAGAATGTTGAAATTAATGTTTTTAATAGAAAGTATCTCTTTAAGATAGTTGATAAGATAGATGAAAAAAAACTTGACAGAATAGTGTCATATATAGAGAAGACGATAAATCAATATGCATCCAAACTGTTAGGTAAGAGGACAAAAGAAGAGATATTATTACTGGCAACTTTGAATATCACCTATGATTTGCTTACTTTGAAGGACTATAGTGAGGAGTTTAAGGATAAGCTGTTTAGGCGGCTTATCAAGTTAGAGAACGAGTGCATTAATTAATTTAAATATTCTAATCCCTGCCATATTCGTGATTGCTTAAGTTTTTTGAGCCAACACCTTACCTTTGGGAACCGGCTCGGGTATGGATTGCAGACCATTCCGATGGTGCTATGAAATATCCGTAAGGTGCCCACTTTAAAAGTAAGGTTCAAACAGCTAAGATTGACACGGTATGGCGGGGATAGGTTATTTTATAGAAAGAAGGTGATTTATGAGCATGTTAATGGAAGTAATAGGAGCTATTGTAATAGGCCTGGTAATGCTTTTTATTGGGTATTTTATAGCAAAGAGACAGAGAGAGAATCGTCTCAAAACAGCAAATGAGATCGCAGAAACGGTTATTGAAGAGGCAAAAAAGGAAGCCGGCGCCTATAAGAGACTTGCGAAACTCGATATAAAAGAGGAGATGGCACGTCGCAACGAAGAATTCGAAAAGAAAAAACAGCAACGGTTGAAAGAGGTTATTGAGAAAGAGAAGCTGATTGAGAACGAAAAGAGGGAAACAGAGAAGAGAAACGAACTTCTGAGAATGCGCGGGGAGGAGTTGAATAGGAAGGAACAGTCCGTTCAACAGAGAGAAAAAAACATAAAAATAAAAGAGGAAAGGGTAAGGGAGGTTATAGACCGGGAGAACAAGAAGCTGGAGCAGATTTCCGGTATGACGCGAGAGCAGGCAAAGCAGATGCTGATTAACAACATGCAATCGGAAGCGAAATATGAAGCTGCTCAACTCATAAAACGAATCAAAGACGAAGCGAGAGAGAAGGCGGACAAAGAAGCCAAGAAAATAATTGCTTATTCTATACAGAAACTTTCCATAGATCAGGTTGCCGAAACGACGGTTTCAGTGGTGTCATTGCCAAATGATGAGATGAAGGGACGAATTATTGGCAGAGAGGGAAGGAACATAAGGGCTTTTGAAAATATTACAGGGGTTGAGCTTATCATTGACGATACTCCGGAAGCCGTTAGTATATCGAGTTTTGAGCCGGTAAGAAGGGAAGTAGCAAGACTGTCTCTTGAAAAATTGGTACAGGACGGGAGAATTCATCCGGCAAGAATAGAAGAGGTGGTTAACAAAACGGAAAAAGATATCGAAAATGTTATAAAGGAAACGGGAAAAGAAGTTGTCATGGAACTCGGTATCTTGAATCTCCATCCCGAGTTGATTAAATTACTTGGGAGATTGAGATACAGAACAAGCTATGGGCAAAACGTTCTTCAACATTCCAAAGAGGTGGCATATCTTGCCGCATTTATGGCTGACGAACTGGGACTTGACAGGAATATAGCAAAGAGGGCTGGACTTTTGCACGATATAGGGAAAGCCGTGGATCAAACAATGGAAGGGACTCACGCTAAAATAGGTGGTGAGCTGGCAAAGCGTTACGGTGAAAGTGAAATTATCGTAAATGCAATTTGGGCACACCATGAGGAAATTGAACCGATATCCCCGATTGCCGTTCTGGTCCAGGCTGCCGATACGATTTCCGGAGCAAGACCCGGAGCGAGAAGAGAAAGTCTCGAAGCGTATGTCAAGAGACTCGAAAATCTTGAAAATATAGCAAGCTCTTACGATGGAGTGGAAAAGGTATTTGCCATGCAGGCAGGAAGAGAAGTTCGTGTTATTGTCGAGCCTGAAGCCATTGATGATGTTAAGGCATCGGAGCTCGTGGATTCCATTGCAAAACGGATCGAATCCGAATTGAAGTATCCCGGACAGATCAAGGTTACTGTTATAAGGGAATTGAGAGTATCCGAGTATGCAAAGTAATCTTCGGGTCATCTTTATAGGTGATATAGTTGGCAAAGGGGGAAGAAAAATTGTCAAGGAACTTGTTCCCTCGCTAAAATCGAGATATGAACTCGATCTTGTAATTGCCAACGGAGAAAATGCGGCTAACGGGAAGGGATTAACACCGAAAATTGCCAGGGAGCTATTCAATAGCGGTATTGATGTTATGACATCGGGCAATCACATCTGGAATAAACCGGATATATTCGATTATTTGGATGAAACAAAAATTCTAATAAGACCGAATAATTACCCCAATGGGGTGCCGGGTAGGGGGTTTACAACCATTGAAATCGATGATTATGGAAAAGTGGGAATTCTAAATACACAGGGCAGGGTATTCATGCAGAGTATCGATTGTCCCTTTAGGAGGACAGAAGAAGATCTAAATGCCCTAAAGGAGTGCAAAGCAATAATTATAGATTTTCACGGGGAAGCTACTTCTGAAAAAAAAGCATTTGCAAGATATTTTTCAGGTAAGGTAAGTGCAGTGCTTGGTACACATACCCATGTTCAAACGACGGACAGTGCTATCTTAAACGGGACGGCTTATATAAGCGATGTAGGAATGACAGGTGCTTTTGATAGCATTATCGGGGTGAAATACGAAACGGTAATAGACCGCTTTTTAAGAGCAATGCCCACTCGATTCGAAGTTGCTGACGGAGACCTCAGAATGGATTTTGTTATGCTTGATGTTATGGATGGAAAAGCGGAAAAGATAACGGTATTCGAATACGACCTAATGGGCAATAAAGTTGTGGAAATAGAAAAAGGAATCGCCAATGATAATTCTTGAGGGTAAACCGGTAAAGGAAAAGATAATTTCCGAGGTTAAAGATTATATCGACGAGGGAAAGGATAAAGTGGGTATTTTGCTTGCTACTGATAACAGATCCGCTGCAGTTTATGCAAAATCACAGGTTAAAATGTTTACGAAGTACGGCATCGAGGCGGATTTGTGTAATCCCGACGGTAATGCGAAACAGGAGGAGATCCTTGCCAAAATAGAGAAATGGAACAACGATGAAAACCTTTACGGAATCATGCTTCTTTCTCCTATGTATCGTCAACTAAACAGAAATAAAATTGTCGAATCATTGAGACCCGATAAGGATATAGAAGGAATCAAGGCGATAAATTTAGGGAAGCTCATGCTCAACGAGAAGGGACTTTTTCCTCCCACGGCGGTTGCATCCGTTGAAATTTTGAAGCATTACGGTATAGAAACAGAGGGAAAGAATTGTGTGATTGTAGGGAGAAGCGTTATAGTGGGTAAGTCTCTCGCCGTTCTTCTTTTACGATATGGTAAAATGGGTAATGCCACCATAACTGTTTGTCATTCGAAAACGGTGGATATCGTAAATTACGTAAAAAGAGCAGATATCATTTTCTCTGCTATTGGAAGAGCCGGTTATTTCAAAGCCTCCGATTTCAAGAGAGGGGCAATCTATGTGGATATAGGAATAAATGTCGTTGAGGAGAATGGTAAACGGGTTATAGTCGGTGATGTAGAGCCGGATGAGGTAGAACATCTCTACGCTTACACACCGGTTCCCGGAGGTGTCGGAACCGTAACAAATGCGATTTTGCTGAGAAATTATGTCGAATCAAAGCGAAGAAAAGATATTAACGGTTAGTGAAATCAATCGTATTGTAAAGGAAATTATTGAAGATAGTATTCCCCCCGTATGGGTAACGGGGGAGATATCTAATTATAAAGCCCACGTTTCAGGACACATCTATTTTTCTTTAAAGGATGAAAATGCACAAATTTCATGCATCATGTTCAAAAGCTATGCTAAAAATATTTCCGGGAATATCGGAAACGGAGTAAAAGTAAGAGTTTTCGGAGAAATAGGGGTGTATGAGAAGGTAGGCGTTTACCAAATTTATGTAAAAGAAATAAGGGAAGAGGGAAAGGGCGATCTGCAGATAGCTTTCGAGAAGATGAAGCGAAAACTTTTCGAAGAAGGTTTGTTTGCCGAACAGCATAAGTTGCCGATTCCCGAATATCCCATGAGAATAGGTGTCATTACGGCTATCCAAGCTGCCGCACTCAGAGACATTATTAATGTTCTTTCGAGGCGGGCTTCCTTTGTGGAAATTGTGTTGAAACCGGCTCAGGTTCAGGGGGAACAGGCAAAATTCGACATCGTAAAAGCCATAGAGGAACTCAACGAGTACGGGAAAGTCGATGTTATAATCCTTACGAGGGGCGGAGGTTCCATTGAAGACCTGTGGGCTTTTAACGAGGAGATAGTGGCAAGGGCGGTTTATGACTCGAAAATTCCGATAATTACGGGTGTAGGTCATGAAATAGATTTCACAATAGTCGATTTTGTTTCAGATTTGAGGGCACCTACTCCGTCAGCGGCTGCCGAGGTTGTAATTAGAAGCCGACAGGAAATCGAGAGTGATTTGCTAAGCTACGAAAGAGCGATAAGCAGGGTTTTTATCAGGGCACTAAACGATTATAACGGGAAACTAAATATTTACGGGGAGAGTTACGCTCTTAGGAAATCTATCGATATTGTCAGGCAGAGAAGAATAGATTTGGACAGATATGTCGAGAGGGTTAACGATTCTCTTTTGAGGATATTAAGTAACAGAGTTAGAGAACTTTCTTTTTTTAGCAAAAGAGTGGAAAGCACAAATTACAAGAACATACTTAAACGAGGTTTTGTCATAGCGAGAAGAGACGGAAATATAATAAAATCGAGGAAAGACGTAAACCTCTACGATAGGTTGATTTTTGAGTTCTATGATGGTAAAATAAGGGGCATTGTGGATAAGAAAATAAAGGAGTAACAATGGATAAAGA
>JAACEC010000147.1 GCA_011682715.1 Pseudomonadota bacterium | reverse complement strand
GGACAGGCAAAATGCTCACTGTAAAATTCTTCCCGTTCCTCCGATGGAATATAAACAAGCATCGTTCCTTCGCCTTCACTAAGCGCAATGTCTATGGAATCGGACAAACGCCTTCTTATGTCCGGCTTCATCACTATTCTGTCAACAACAATCTCAATATTATGATGTCTTTTGGGATTTATATCAATCTTATCCTCTACAGTAGCAATCTTTCCATCTACCCTGATTCTTACAAAACCTTTACTACGAATTTTACCGAAAAGCGATTTGAACTCTCCCTTGCGTCCCTTTACAATAGGAGCAATAATCATTATTCTCTTACCTTCCGGTATTTTCATCACGGATTCTACGATTTCGTCATGGGATTGGGAATGTACTTCCCGCCCACAAACAGGGCAGTGGGGAATTCCTATATGGGTGAACAGTAACCTCAAATAATCATGAATTTCCGTTATTGTTCCTACTGTGGATCGCGGATTCCTCGATGGTGTTCTCTGCTGAATTGCAATTGCAGGGCTTAATCCGTCTATATAATCGAGGTCAGGCTTTTCCATCATTCCGAGAAACTGCCTTGCATAAGCCGATAATGATTCGATATATCTCCGCTGCCCCTCGGCATAAATCGTATCAAATGCAAGGGAACTCTTTCCGGAGCCTGAAAGTCCGGTAATAACCACCAATTTATTCCGAGGGATTACAACATCTATGTTGAACCCTAACGCCCCTAAGTGTTATAAACTTCTTTTCCATAACTTTTCAATTTACCAGAATTCCAAATATATGTCAATTATAGAGCTTCATTATTCAGTAGATAGGTACGGACATATTAACCACCTAATTCACCTACGTTAAAAGTAGGGGCGTATAATTATACGCCTCTACTCTAATAGGGTTTTTTGCGGTTTAAACCGCAATTGAGCTGTTCCTCATCAGCGGAGCTTTACGACCTTCCTGCTCTCGGTATGCCCTCCGGCCTTCAGTCTCAGCAAGTAAATACCGGCGGGAAGAGAGTTGGCTTTATCTTCTACATTGTTCCATTGAACCGTATGCAGCCCTGCTTTCTGCTTCTCCTGTACTAAAACCTTTACGATTCGACCTGAACAATCGGAGAGTGTCAGGAGAACCCTGCTGTCGGCTGGGAGTTGGTATCTGACGGTGGTTGACAAACTAAATGGGTTGGGATGAGTGATCAGTAGCAATCTTGATCCTGGACTCATCGGTTTGGGCTCTTCAATGCCAGCAAGAAGGTTCTTATATATCTGAAGCCCGGCATCATTATCAGCAACATAAGCATAGGAGCCCGATACCGCTACACCATAAGCCTCGCTCGGGGTATAATAAAAGCCGACCTCATGAGGGTGAATCTGGTCTGAGATATCTATCACACGAAGACCATCGTAACGGTCAGCAACATAGGCATAGGAGCCCGAGACAGCTACACCAAGAGCCTCGCTCGGGGTATAATAAAAGCCGACATCCTGGGGGGTTGTCGGGTCTGAGACATCTATCACCTGAAGCCCCCCGTAATAGCTAGCAACATATGCATAAGAGCCTAAAACCGCAATACCATAAGCATTGCCCGGGGTATCATAATGGCCAACTTCATGGGGGTTTGTCGGGTCTGAAACATCAACTACACGAAGACCAGAGCTATCATCAGCGACATAGGCATAGGAACCCGAGACTGCAACACCACAAGCATAGTACGGGGTATCATAATAGCCGACCTCCTGCGGGTTGGTCGGGGTTGATACATCAATCACTCGAAGCCCGTCACCACCATCAGCAACATAGGCATAGGTGCCCGAGACCGCAACACCTTTAGCATAACCCGGGGTATCATAATAGCCGACCTCCTGCGGGTTGGTCGGGTCTGAGACATCTATCACCCGAAGCCCGGAATCACCATTAGCAACATAGGCACAGGAACCTGAGACTGCAACACCATATGCATGGTCCGGAGTATTACAATACCCGACCTCATGGATGTTGGTCGCGTCCGAGACATCTATCACCTGAAGCCCCCCGTAATAGCTAGTAACATAGGCATAAGAGCCTAAAACCGCAACACCAAAAGCATTGCCCGGAGCATCATAATAGCCGACTTCATGGATGTTGGTCGTGTCTGAGACATCTATCGCTCGAAGCCCATCACTCCAATCAGCAATATAGGCATAGGAGCCCGAGACTGTAACACCAATAGCATAACCCGGGGTATCATAATAGGTAACCTCATGGAGTATGTACGGGTTTGAGACATCTATCACACGAAGCCCGGAATCACTATCAGCAACATAGGCATAGATGTCCGAGACCGCAACACCAAAAGCATTGCCCGGAGTATCATAATAGCCGACCTCCTGCGGGTTGGTCGGATCCGAGACATCTATTACACGGAGCCCAGCACTATAACCAGCAACATAGGCATAGGTGCCAGATACAGCAACCCCAACAACATAGCCCGGGATATCATTATAATAGCCGACCTCCTGCGGGTTGGTCGGATCTTGAACATCTATCACGCGAAGACCATAATTATCGTCAGCAACATATGCATAAGAGCCCGAGACCGCAACACCAAAAGCATTGCCCGGAGTATCATAATGGCCGACCTCCTGCGGGTTGGTCGGGTCCGAGACATCTATCACCCGAAGCCCGGAATCACCATCAGCAACATAAGCATAGGTGCCCGAGACCGCAACACCATAAGCATAGCCCGGGGTGTTGCATATTCCTGATTTGGTAGACACAGAAGGATTTTTTACATCCCAGATTTCAAGTCCGGCTGCTCCCGCCGCAATATAAAGCAAAGAGTCGGATTGTCTGTAAAATAAGCCTTCCACAACACCTCTTGTATGGAGCCGTTCGGAGAGCTTCACCGGATTGGAAGGGTCTAACATGTCAAGTATATAAACACCACCACCAGAGCCGCAAAAGCCAAGAGACCGTACCGAGTCATAAGCAACTGCCTCCGATGGACCAAAGGGCCAGTTGCCGACAAACCGGACATTTGTTGAATCCATTGTAAGCCTGATTGTGTTGGGGGCACTCAATTGGTTGCCGGCAAACCCGATATTCAGTGAATCCTGAACCTGACCATAGACGGGACCAGCGATAATTATTACAACCAGCCCGATGAGAACCCACATTCCATAGCTATTAGAAATAGACTTGTTAAACTTTTTCATCGTTCCTCCTTTTCCCTTGTTCGAAGGGATTTTTGCGATTGGTTTAGACCTAATGGTTCATTTCAATTTCTTATATGCACAATACAAACCTGTGGAGACACAATGCATTGCGTCTTTACCAGAATATGTTTCAAGGTAGGGTACAAACCCGATTTACATGCCTATAAATTAAAGTCAAAGAACACATAAAGGAGTCTTAAACAAAGTATAATACACTTATTCAAAAATCACAAACTATTTCTTATTTTTTATCAGTTTATTCATTTCGTCGAATCCCCAGAATGCCTCTCGGGGTCACGTCTTTGCATTTCACATTCACCCTTCACCCTTTTCTATTCCCCCTATTGCTCTGTCTACAATTCCTTTTATATTCTCATTTCTTCTCATCTTTTCACTGAAACAAATTCACCTGTATAATCTATATCAAACATTCTATCTAACCCCTTCAATGATAACACTGTATATCTCCTTTCTCAAATGATAATCTCAAAGCTCTTGCCATAACATTAATACTATCTAATCAAAATTCCTCTATGCTAAATGTAAAGACGCGACCCCCATAATTACTTACCATATTTTTCCCCTAAAATTTCAATTAAAATTTAGGTTATAAGGGTTGACAAAAAAACGTTCCGTCAGTATTATGTTAAGTGAATAACATATAAAAGGAGGCAAGAATGGATAAATTAGCAGCTGATATGCAAGGTTACTACGACCAGTTTATGGACCTATTTAAAACCGCGAGTGAGGCAGAACCGGGTTATTCAAAGGCACTTATGGAGTTTGTGAAACAAGCAGAAAAACCGGGAGCTCTTTCGACAAAAATGAAAGAATTGATCTCAATTGCGCTCGGTGTAACGGCACACTGTACTTTCTGTATAGCTTTTCATGTAAAAAATGCCATAAAAGAGGGAGCCACAAAGCAGGAAATACTTGAAGCAGGACTCGTTGCTGGCCTCATGGGTGGTGGTCCCGCAGTTGCCTATCTCAGATATCTCGTTGATGCGTGCAATCAATTCGGTGCAAAATAACCGCATTTAAGATTATTCCATTTGAGGGAGAGTCACTAAAGTGACTCTCCTATTTTTCTGTCTTATCCTTTAATTTTCCGATGTAAAAAAAACCGAAAATCGAGCAAACGACAATGGTGAACAGAGAAATCATAACGGCACTTACAATGTTAAGCCTGGATACCCAAATACCGAGAATAGAAAATAGGATTTGAATGAATACCATGATCGTTATGACATTATCCGTGGTTTTACCCTTACCTTTGAGTAAATCATAAACATGCGATCTGTCGCCTGAGAAAATTCTTCTTCTTAACAATAATCGTCTGGAAATTGTAAAAAATGTATCGTATATAAAGATTCCCACCATAAACAGAGAAGCGAGGAAAATTTGTAAATTAAACGATTTGTTAATTATAATAAATTCATATGCAATAATAAAGCCGAGAAAATACGCTCCTCCATCCCCGAGAAAAGCTTTTGCAGGTTCATAATTAAAAAGCAAGAAACCGAATATCACAGGTATAATTACCATATTTATCGATTTCACAAAACCACAACTGATGGAACAGGATAAAACACCTAAAGAAAAGAGAGAAACAACACCGAGGGTTCCGCTCAAACCGTCCATTCTATCCATAAGATTGAATGAATCGATACAGCCGAGCACGAGAAAAACGGTAAAAATTACGGTAACAGCACTGTTTATTCCCGTCCATAGATAGAACTTCCCGAAAAACAGGGGGAAAGCTGCCACAATCTCCAAAATTATTTGTAAAACAGGATTAAGGGTCTTTATATCGTCAACAAAACCGATGAGAAAATACAATAGCAACGACAAAAGTATGTAAGGAGATAGATTTAAACTATAAACGAAGTTCAAAACAAAAACCGATAAGAGTAACGATATACCGCCACTCAAAGGAACTGTTTTTTGATGAGGCTTCAGAATACCATCTGGCTTATCCGTTATGTTAAATTTTCGAAACAACACAATAAAGATAAAATTAAAGGAAACAGAGACAACAATCGCTACCAATACTTCAATCAGATTTTTCCACATTTCTCTACTCCACCCAAATTATGTTTTTTACAACTTCTTGGAGATAAATATCCTTTCTCCTGTTATCGACAAAAGCCACCGAATTTTCATAATCAATATCGTCAAACAACAACTTTATCGCTTCGGATTTTTCCCTCCCCTCGAAAACATCTCCGTTTACCTCAAGTTTATCGAGATCCGTTCTCGTGGCTATATACATATCAAATTTCAATCGTTTAGACACCTCTTTCACAATAAAATCGAACTGTGCGGAAAGAAGTACCGTTCTATATCCCCGCTTTTTGTATTCTGCAATCTCCTTTACAATACTCTCCCTCAGAATTGGCTCTATTCCACTATTGTAAAGTTCCTCTACCAACCGGTATATTTTTTCTCTGTCATATCCTTTCAAAATTTTCAACAGTTCATTCTTTACTTTTCTGTTCGATGCAATTCGCGATTTGTACATCATCCCCCAAAAAATAAAATTAAAATAGAGTAAGTATTTCTTTGTCTTTGCTACAAAATACTTTGCCATAATTACTGTAGTATCTTTAACTGTAAGCGTCTTATCAAAATCGAAAATGGCAAGCTTCTCCATATTTGTACTTTATTTTATTGTAGAACTGTTGTCAACCGAAAATCTCCTACCCCTGGTAAATAGGTATAAACATATTAACCATCTATTGGAAATAAAGAGAGAAAAAATATATCATCATTCATTTATTTCGGCATCTCCCTGAACACTACCTTTTATTTCCACCTCGTAGGTGTAAATAAAGAAAAACACCCCACCACTTCTTGATTCTTCCCTCTATAGAGGGGAATTGTGAGATACTGTGAACACCATTTATAATTTACACCTACGAGGTGGAAATAGTGATCCCTCCTTAGCCAAGGCTACCCGGCCTGCGCTAAAGCTTCTACAGACAGGCTCTCCTTTACCAAATACATGGCGGATAAACTATCTCTAAGCAAGAGGCTTTGGGGATACATTCTTGCCTTTAGTCTATACAGTATAATTTACTTTTATTTCTCACTTTTCACTCTTTTTCTTCGATATTCTTTAGATAAAATAAGCATTCAAGAACTATTCGCAATGATTCGGTGGGGTGGTAAGAATGTCTATACCACTTGCCAAATCTCCTACTACTATAAAGTCAAGTCCAAAAAAGTGTGTAAAATCACCTCTGCATAAAATCATACCGAAATAACCTTCTCAGCCTTATTCGGCTTATCCACATTTTCTCTG
>JAACEC010000021.1 GCA_011682715.1 Pseudomonadota bacterium | reverse complement strand
TGATTTTATATGCCTGTTTATACAGACGATTCGTAGTATCCCCCATTGCCGAAACCACAACAATCACTTTATTCCCTTTTCTTTTACTTTCAACCACCAAATCGGCTACATTTTCAAGACTTTTCAAATCAGATAAAAGTGAACCACCGAATTTTTGTACTACTACTCCCATTTAATCCTTCAATAACTTCTTAAAACCGAACATTCCCGTTTGTTTCTTAATTATAAATCTCACAGCATCAAGTGCACCATTTGCAAAAACGGCCCTATTTGTCGCCCGATGAACAATTTCAATATTTTCACCATCACCTGCAAATAGTATATGATGCTCTCCAAAAATATCCCCTCCTCTTATTGAGCTCACGGAGATTTCATTCTTTTTTCTTTTACTGTCAACACCGGATCGTCCCAGAACAACCCGTTTCTCTCCTTGAAAGGCATTCTTTATTGTCTCGGCAAGCATCATTGCCGTTCCGCTCGGTGCATCCCTTTTATCGCGATGGTGTAATTCCCAGAGCTCTACATCATATTCCGAGAAATTGGCAACCAGCCTATCCAATAACAGATTAATGACGTTTATTCCCCTACTCATATTCGATGATATAAAAACCGGCATTTTCCCCGCAGCATCAGATATTATTTTTCGTTCATTTTCACTAAACCCCGTTGTCCCGATTACATATGGAATTCCATATTGCTTTGCTCTTACCACATGCCCTACCGTTGCTTCATGCTGCGTAAATTCAACTACACAATCCACATCAGTAAACAATTTTTTATCCGTATCATCGAGAATTTTCAAGTCATATCCACTGATACCTGTGATTTCCGAAAAATCGTTGTTATCTCTTTTATCAATTTTATCTACCATTTTTGTTATCACAATGTCATCGTACTGCTTTGCAGATATAGCAATTTGTCGTCCCATTTTCCCTAAAGCACCTAATAGCAAGACACGTATCATAACTCTATACCGAATTCCACCATTGCTTTTTTCAATTTTTCTCCATTGCCCGAAGAAAGCGGTCCCAAAGGAAGTCTGATTTTCCCGTTAGTAAGTCCCATCATACCTGATGCAGTTTTAACAGGAATGGGATTCGTTTCCAGAAACATCGCCTTGGAAAGATTAAACAACCTGTAATGGAGATTCTTCGCCTCTTTAAATTTCCCTTCGAGAGCAAAGTGAACCATTTTCGAGACATCCTTGGGCACTATATTTGCCGTCACTGATATGACACCGGTACAACCCACCGACATAAGCGGAAGAGTCAGTGTATCGTCACCTGAAATAATATCGAGTTTACCTTTAGTAGTTTTTATTATCTCACTGGCATTATCAACCTTCCCGCTGGCTTCTTTTACCCCCACGATATTCTGAAATTCGGTTAAACGTAAAAGCGTATCCGATTTGATGGCAACGCCCGTTCTCCCGGGGACATTATAAACAACGATATCCATATCAACGGATTCGGCAACTTTTGCAAAATGGAGAAACAACCCTTCTTGATTTGGCTTATTGTAGTAGGGAGTAATGACAAGTGCAAAATCCGCCCCTTTGTCACGCGCGATTTTAGTCATTTCTATCGTTTTGTCCGTATTATTTGTTCCGGTACCTACCATGATTTTGACTCTTCCGTTTATATGTTTTATCCCTTCCTCAATGATCTTTACCTTCTCGTCATGCCCGATTGCAGGACCTTCTCCTGTTGTCCCGAGAAGAAGAATTCCATCGGTACCATTCTCGATTTGAAAATCTATTAATTTTTTCAAAGTGCCATAATCCACATTGTAATTGTCATCGAAAGGAGTTATTATGGCTACCCATGAACCGAATAGTTTCATATTACACCTCTACATTTTGAACACAGAATTGTTCAATCCCGTATTTATCTTTAAATTCTTAAAAACGCTCTCCTGTACGAGAGAATCTCCGTGAAAATATTCGAGGCGGTAAGGTAAACCGTTTATTCCCAGATACAACTTCCACCCGTCTGCTTTCCCGACACTCAGGCTCTCCGGCAATGCTACCCTAATTGATACTTTTCCCTCACCGAGTGTATCTATTACCATCGGAGAGCTTTTTAACTTCTCTATCTGCCTTTTAAAAAATTGAAATGTTGCCTGATCGGTTGCTATCCCTCTTATATCCGTTGCAAGTTTACTGTGCTTGTTCAGAGTCAGTTTAATATTTTTCAAAAAACCACCTCTATGCCCCTTTACTTTATCGGTTTTAGGATCGTATATGGCTACGCCTCCTCTTTTATCTCCGCTTATAACATCAATCCTAACATGCCCCTTATCTTTGTAATAAATTTTCAACTCTCTCTTCTGCTCCTTCTTACCTGCATATGTTTTCACATCGTTTATAACGGTATAATCTTTTATGCTGTCAACACTGCCGAAAAATCTGTTCAAAACAGAATTCTTAAGAGCCGTATTATTTTCTTTGGCATTCAGTGTAACAGCCATCACTAATGTTGCGATTGTTATCACAAAGATTCTTTTCATTTTTTCCTCCTTTTTCCGTATAATAAAACCTTCTTTACAACTTCATCCACATTTGTAACAAAATGAAATTTTGTAACATCTCTCACCGCTTCGGGGACATCATCTAGATCTTTTTCATTTTCTTTTGGTAATATAATTTCCTTTATTCCTGCTCTATTGGCACCTAATACCTTTTCCTTTACCCCTCCGATGGGTAAAACATCCCCTTTCAAGGTAATCTCCCCTGTCATTGAGACATCCGGACGTGCAGGGACATCCAGTAATAACGATATAATCGAGGTCACTATTGCAACACCTGCGGAAGGTCCGTCCTTCGGCACCGCCCCCTCGGGGACATGTATGTGTATATCGATTTTCTTATAGAAATTCTTGTCTATCCCATATTTTTCCGCATTGGCTCTGACATAGGACAGGGCTATCTCACACGATTCCTTCATAACATCACCGAGTTGCCCGGTTAAAATATACCTCCCCGATCCTACCATTTTCGTTACCTCGATAAAAAGTATTTCGCCACCCACCGGTGTCCATGCCATACCCGTAACAACCCCGGATACCGGTTTCTTCTTTGCAAGAACCGGTGTAAATATGGGGTTTCCAAGGTATTTTTCGACTACATTATCCGTTATTTTTCTCGGGGCACGTTTTCCCATTGTAATATCTTTTGCGATCTTTCTGATAATACCGCCTATGGTTCTCTCAAGGGTTCTGACACCTGCTTCTCTTGTATATGATTCGACCACCATCCTGATGGAAGAATCGGTGAAATGTAATTTCCTCTTTTCCATTCCATTAACCTTAATTTGTCTCGGAATGAGGTACTTTTTCGCAATATGCATTTTCTCATCAACCGTATAGCCTGCCATCCGAATAATCTCCATCCTATCCCTGAGCGGAGCCGGTATGGTTCCAATAACATTTGCCGTTGTAATGAAAAAGACATGGGAAAGATCAAATGGGATCTCGATAAAATGATCTACAAAAGTGTTGTTCTGCTCCGGGTCAAGAACCTCAAGTAGTGCCGAAGTAGGATCTCCTCTGTAATCCATTCCGATTTTGTCAATCTCGTCGATCATAAAAACGGGATTCCTCGTTTTTGCACGCCTCATCTCCTGTAGTATTCTACCGGGTAAAGCCCCGACGTATGTCCTTCGGTGCCCTCTTATTTCAGCTTCATCCCTCACACCACCGAGTGCAAGTCTTATAAATTTTCTATCCAATGCTCTTGCAATGCTTCTTCCTAAGGAGGTTTTACCCACACCGGGAGGACCAACAAAACAGAGAATCGTTCCCATAGAACTATTTTTTAATTTTCTCACGGCAAGAAATTCCAGGATTCTATCTTTGATCTTCTCAAGATCGTAGTGATCTTCATCAAGGATTTCCGCAGCTTTTTTAATATCGATATTATCCTTCGTTTCTTCACTCCATGGCAGTTCCAAAAGCCAATCGATATAGTTAACGGTAACATAATAATCAGCCGCTTGCAGAGGTATTTTCTCAAGTTTGTCAATCTCTTTCAGAGCCGTTTCTTTTGCCTCTGCAGACATTTTTTTCTTCTCTACCTTCTTCCTGAGTTCCTCAATTTCCATTGTCTTTTCATCTTTCTCCCCTAGTTCTTTCTGTATCGCCTTTAACTGTTCTCTCAAATAGTACTCTCGTTGCTCCTTGGACAATTCGGAAGAGACTTCCGACCGCAATTTCTCCCCTAATTTCAGTATATTTAACTCCTTTTGCAGGTAATCCATAAGTAACATCATTCTGTTCTTAACATTTGTTTCCCCGAGAATCTTAACTCTGTCTTTTATTTTTAAGTTGGTGTTCGAAGCTATAAAATCACATAAACGCGAAGGATCATCAATACTTTCCACTATCAATCCAATATCATCGGGGATATATGCTGCCAATTTCACAATTTGTATAAATAGAGATGTTATATTTCTCTTCAGAGCTTCAAACTCTTCCGAATTTTCTACTTCGTTTTCCAGGACCTTAATCATTCCGGTTATCTTATCATCTCCCAGCTTTTCAAGCTTTACTCTTTTAATTCCCTGTAACAGTACTTTCATCGACTCGTCGGGCATTCTGATCATCTTGGCAATTGTAACAACAGTGCCCACACCGTATATATCTTCGGGGATACGGACATTATCTCCTGTATTTTCCTTTACGGTAAAAACAGATAACATCTTATCACCTTTCAATGCCACATTAATCACATCAATATCCTTTTGCTCCGACACACTAATCGGTAAAACGAGATAGGGATAAATAACAAAATTTCTCAGAGCAATTACAGGTAATTTTTCAGGTATTTTATTTACAATTTTCTTTTCGTCATTCATGATTCCTCCCGATTACTCGATTTCTATATGTTTTATTACCTCTGTTGCTTTTGGCACAAATATTTTCAACATGCCGTCCTTTATCTCAACCTTGATGTTCTCTATATCTACCTGATAGGGCACACTGATTATTCGTTTGAATATTCCTTCGGCGATTTCCATCGAATAAAATTCACACTCCTCTTCCGGAATGAACCGTTTTCTGGCTCCCGTTATAACCAAAGACCTGTTTTGCAGCTCTATTTTTATATCTTCTTTATTCACTCCGGCTACTTCCATTACAACATAAGCACCGTTTTTGACGGTTAAAATGTCTATATTTGGAGCCCAGTCATAATCTTTCCCTGTCAATTCGTTTTCATCCGAATTGGGAAAGAATATGAATGAATAATGCTTTAAATATTCCACACATGCCTCCTTATTTCAAAAGTTTCACCTATTTTTAAATCTCCGCTATATCTACTTTTATAACTGCTTATCTCGAGAAAACCGGAACTGTTAAAAATGGCAGATTTCCCCGAACTGTCCGAGTAGGAATTGACGAATTCCATATTTTCCCCCCTGAATATTATAGTACCTCTTTTTATATCTTCATAGTAAGTATGATCAATATTGGTTATGGCATTTCCGAACGAATCGATATAAATTACCTCGCCGATAATTGAATCATGTTTTATAACAGGTTTTTTCATTTCTTTTCCATTACAGTTAACGGGAACAACACATTTATCCGTATTCTCTCCGCAAATGACTTTCGATGCAAGCGGCGCAAAGATGTCCCTGCCGTGGAACGTGTTGGAGACTTCGCCGAATGCATCTTTTTTAATTAGAAAACATTCGCTTTTTTTATCCGTTATATAATCGAATATTCCGCTATCAGGGCCGATAAAATACTTATTCCCATTTTTTAAAACAATACTGTCTCGGGTTCCCCCCACTCCCGGATCAATAACGGCTATTGTAACCGAATGTTCCGGCATAATTCTGTTTGCCTCCAAAAGCAAAAATTTTGCCCTGTCTATATCAAATTTGTTCGCTTCGTGCGTAATATCAATAATTTTAACATCACATAACGATTTTATCTTTAATTTCAATTCGGCAACATACCAATCTTTTAAGCCGAAATCCGTAATTAATCCTATGATTTTAATTCTTTACTCCTTCGATGGTAACTTTTCCGCTTCCCTTTACAACCTTTCCGATTTCAACGATATCCCTTACAGTCAAAACCTTATCTCTATCATCAGGTGATAAAAATATAACCATTCCGATTCCCATATTCAATGTTCTGAACAGATCCCCCTCCGGAACATTTCCCGCTTCCTTTATGAGTTTAAATATAGATGGGATATCCCAATTTATAGCAATGCTTACATCAGTATTTTCAGGTAGTATCCGCTCTATGTTATCGTATAATCCTCCCCCCGTAATATGGGCAAATCCGTGGGGAGAGCACGACTCGATTATTGATTGAATCTCATCAAAGTACGATCTGTGGGGTATCAAAAGTGTTTCACCGATACTCCTTTTCAATCCATCAACATGCTGGTTATATACATATTTCCCCGACTCAAAAAGGACTTTTCTGGCAAGAGAAAATCCGTTTGTATGCAGAGATTCCGATTTAATACCGAAAACAATATCACCTTCTCGAATTGAACTGCCGTCTAAAATCCGGTTTTTTTCTACCACACCCACGATAAATCCTGCTATATCATAATCGCTTTCATCATACATCCCGGGCATTTCAGCCGTTTCACCACCTATTAGTGCCAGTCCGTTACTCCTGCATGCCTCTACCATTCCCCCTACGATCTCTTCGGCAATTTCGGATTTTAACTTACCAAATGCCATATAATCGAGGAAGTATAGCGGTTTCGCCCCCAAGACGGCTATATCGTTAACACAGTGATTGACAATATCCATACCCAATCCTTTGTGCATATTCATCTCAATCCCGATCTTTATCTTAGTCCCGACACCGTCCGAGCTCGAAACGAGAACGGGGTTTTCATAATTCTTAAAAGAACCGTCATACAACGCTCCGAAATTTCCGATATTACTCAATACATTCTCATTAAATGTGGATTTAACCTTCCCCTTGATTCTTTTTACAAATTTCATTCCCTCATCTATATCAACACCGGCATCTTTATATTTCATCAAACCTCCGCTATTAAAGCGATTTAGTGAAGTATTTTACACCTTTCACCGCATTCTCAACACCTGTTTCAAAAGGCATTATGTACTTGATAAAAATACTATCCCTGAAATTGTCTGTGTGTTGCTTTTCAAAAAATGTTCTTGAAATCAGCCCGAAATCCACAATAGTATCCTTTTTCCCGTTCACAAGAAATACCGCATCGTAAATTGTAATCCATCTGAGCATGTTAATCAATAATTCTTCGGGAATATTTGCAATCGTTGTAAACTGATAGAAAGCATATTTGGAATTGCTATAATGTGATATTCTGTCTATCACATGCTCAAAAACGGAATCCGCATCCAATATATCGTCGTATGAAAAAACGTTGATATTTTTAAAATACCCCAAATACAACAATTTATCGTCTGCAATTGTGTTTCTTGCAAAGATATTCAGGGATATATCCTTACATCTTCGTATAAGGGAGGAATAATCTTGCATATTCATCCTGTGCATACCTATCCGTCATCCCGGCAATATAGTCACATATTGCCCTTTCGATACCGTCCTTTTCGATTTTATTTTTAAATTGATCCGGCAATTGGTTAATATCCTCGAGATATGCCTTAAAAATGGCTTTTACGAATCTCTTTGCTCTGTTGGACATCTTAACCACTTTATAATGCTTGTAAAGATTCTTGTACAAAAATCTCTTCAATTCTTTGTGTTTTTCTTCCATTTCATTGCTAAAAGATACAATACCGTTTTGTTTTTTTATATCATCAAAGGAGCTTATTCCCATTGCTTCTATATTCTTATCGGTTTGTTTAATAACATCACTGATCTGCATACCTATTAAATTTCTGATTAGTTTTTTAAGCAGTAATTCATCGCTATATCCACTGTACTTATTTTTCAAATAATCCCAATACTCTTTAAACATACCCACATTACCATACAGTTGTTCGATGGTTATAAAACCGCCTTTAAGACCGTCATCGAGATCATGGTTGTTGTATGCTATCTCATCGGCAAGATTAACAATTCTCGCCTCCAGTGTTGGATTTTCGTTATCGGAAAATTCCCCCTCTGATTTTTGGGGGTTATCATAACTGGTTTTATGTTTTATGATTCCCTCTCTAACTTCATATGTTAAATTCAAACCGGGGAATGTGAAATAGTTATTTTCCAGATAATCAACAACTCTCAATCCTTGTCTGTTATGTTCAAATCCGCCTTTATCAATCATGATATTGTGCAACGCCTCTTCACCGGAATGACCGAAAGGGGTATGGCCTATATCGTGGGCAAGAGCAATCGCTTCCGTTAAATCTTCGTTGAGTTTCAGAGCTCTCGCCATCGTTCTTGCAATCTGAGCCACTTCAATACTGTGGGTCAATCTCGTTCTGTAATAATCCGCTTCATGATTTACAAAAACCTGCGTTTTGTATTCTAATCTTCTGAATGCTGTCGAATGAATTATCCTGTCCCTGTCTCTCTGGTAAACCGTTCTGTATTCATTCTCGTTTTCCGGATATTTTCTCCCCTTTGTATTATTACTTTTCATAGCATACGGAGCCAACACCCTCGACTCCAGAGCCTCTCTTTCCTGTCTCGTTAACATCACGACCTCTCAACTAATGTTTAAAATGCCTAATACCGGTAAAGATAAGTGCCATTCCGTGTTCGTTACATGCATCGATTACCTCTCCGTCACGAATTGATCCTCCCGGTTCTATAACACAAGATATACCGGCTTCATGAGCTATGTCAATAGAATCTCTGAATGGGAAAAATCCATCTGAAGCCATAGCCGTTCCGCCCGTATAGGACCCTACGGCATTGGATTTCTTTACAGCCAATTCACATGC
This sequence comes from Pseudomonadota bacterium, assembly GCA_011682715.1. Classification (GTDB taxonomy): domain Bacteria; phylum Hydrothermota; class 32-111; order QNBC01; family QNBC01; genus QNBC01. Next base: position 7,848 of record JAACEC010000021.1, on the reverse strand, counting down.
ATCCACTCTACTCATTTGCCCGGCTCCTATACCGTATGTCCTTGATTCTGTGGCAAGTACAATTGCATTCGATTTCACGTGCTTTGCCACTTTCCATGCAAATTTAAGGGCTTTCCACTCTTTGTCATTTGATTCTCTTTCCGAAACAATACGCCATGTCTTGTCATCCTCCTCTATTATATCATTTTCCTGCACCAAAAGCCCTCCTGTAATATGTTTATAAACAATAGGGGCTACCGACTTTTTCATATCTTTATATTTTATTAACCTGATATTTTTCTTCGTAGCAAGCATTGAAAAAGCCTCATCGTCAAAATCCGGAGCAATCAAGACCTCCACAAAATTACTTTTGATTTCGGAAGCGGTCTCCATATCGACTTTTCTGTTCAAAGCAACTATACTTCCGTAGGCTGATATGGGATCCGCAATATATGCTGATCTGTAGGCTTCTACAATGGTATCTGCTACGGCAACACCGCACGGATTGGAATGTTTAACAATCGTACAAGCGGGACCATCGAATTCAATTACTATATTCTTTGCCGCTTCCAAATCGACTATATTGTTATAGGAGAGTTGTTTCCCATGTAATTTTTCAGCCGTAAAAAATGACGGGGCGTTATAAAACATATCCTTGTAAAGAGCAGATCTTTGATGGGGATTTTCCCCGTACCTTAAATCTGCTGTTTTCTTGTAAGAATTACCGAATTGACCTGCAAAAACATCTTTTCCAAAATATTTCGATATTAAGGAATCATAACCCATTGTATATCTGAATGCCTTAGCAGCCAGTTCTCTCCGTTTTGTGATATTGAGAATATTACCTTCTTCATCCATCTCTTCGATGATCGATTTATAATCATCGGGATCAATTACGGCAGCGACATCTCTGAAATTCTTGGCGGCGGCACGAATAAGAGAGACCCCGCCTATATCGATATATTCGAGTACATCATCTTCGGGCATATCCAACTCATATGCGGCTTTGTAAAACGGATAAAGATTACAGACAACCAAATCGATGGGAGCAATATTATTTTCTTTTAATTCACTCATGTGTTTATCGTTATTTCTTTTTGCTAGAATTCCCGCAAAAACGGAGGGATGTAATGTCTTAACCCTGCCGTCGATCATTTCCGGAGCACCTATAACTTCGGAAACCCTTTTGACATCGATGCGATTATCGACCAGCATTTTATAAGTCCCCTCTGTGCAAATAATATCATAATTGTGATCGATTAAACCACTTGCAAGTTCTACGATTCCCCTCTTTTCGTAAACAGACAATAAAGCCACTTTCTTCATAATGACTCCTCATGCTCCGTACTTTTTTAATTTGGCACTGTACGCGAGCATCAATTGCATAAGATCTTTCGAATAGATTCTTCCCAGACTTCCGTGTTTGCAATTGACTTCCATAAAGTTCATTCTGTCTCTGTATCTGAGATACTGTTTAGAATACAACATAATCGGTGTGGGATGAAAACTGTGCCCCTTCATACTACACGGGGTTGAATGATCACCTGTTACAACGATAACATCAAACCCCAATTCCGTTAGTTCTTTGAAATATTTATCAAATTCCTCGATAACTCCAATTTTAGCCCTGTAGTTCTTCTCCGTAACTGTCCGTCTTTTTTACATGGAAATAGAAAAAATTGTAATCGTTATAATTCGCTTTAAGAGCCTCAATCTGCTCTTCGAAGTTCGTCAGATTTTGAATCACTTCCATACCAACAAGATGGGAAAGTCCCTTGTACATGGGATAAGTCGCTATGCAAATCGATTTCAGTTTGAACAATTCATACATTGACGGTAAATCGGGAGGATTTGAAATCCCTCTGAGCAGTATTGCATTTGCAGGATGATATTTCTTTAATACTTCAACCACTTTGTCAGACAACTTTTTGCATATATCAGCTGTTTTTTTAGAAGAATCATCTTTGGCAACGGGATCCAATATCTTCTTTCCCACAGCTTGCGGATCCGTATCGGTCACATTGTCTTTTAATCCCTCACCCTTTAGTAAAACGACACACCTATGCTCCTTTCCGGCATAGAATTCTACCGACACATCCTCGATTTTTCCGATCTTATCATTAAGAATCTCAACGAGCTCTCTGTTTTTTTCAGTGCTGATACGCCCCGCTCTCCTGTCAGTGATAACACCGTTATCACCGATTGTGGCAAAATTCCCTCTTATGGCAATATCGCTTTTATTTACCTTCAAGCCTATACCTGCGGCTTCCAGAATACCTCTTCCGATATCATATTTCAACGGGTCATATCCGAATAGAGAAAGATGAGCCGGACCGCTTCCCGGAGTAATGCCATAATCTACAGGAATACCTTCCCCCAATATCGCATTCATTGCAAGTGAATCTATATTGGGCTTATCTGCTTCTTCAAGGGGAGTAGGTCTGTCTCCCTGTTCCGTCCAGCGAATATCACCAACACCATCCATAACGACTAACAAAATTTTGTTTTCGTTATCTATACTCAATTTTTTCATCAAACTTTCTTTGATCATTTACCCTCCTAATCTTTTCGAAAATTTCATATGGGACAACATTATCCTTCATTATCTTATAGTCCTTTTCCCTTCCGTGAAAATCTGAACCTCCCGTTTCCAGAATATTATTACTACGTGCAATTTCAATGAACCTGTGCTTTTGCACTTCCGTATGTTTGGGATAATATATTTCTATACCATCTATGCCCGAATCTATTACCCCTCCTATATCACCTTCATTAAGCATCAATCCGGGATGAGCAAGCACAGCTATACCTCCGGCATTATGAATATGTTCTATAGCAACTCTCGGATGGATATTCATCTTCGGCACATAGCAGGGACCGTTATTATAAAGATATTTTTGAAATGCCTCGTCATAGTTAGCTATCCATCCTTTTTCCAACATCTTCTGTGCAATATGAGGTCTTCCTATGTTCAAACTCATAAAATTGCTTCCAAACTCATCTATATCTATAAATATACCATAGTTTCTAAGTTTTTCAAGTATAGAAATTGCCCTTTGCACTCTATCTTTACGAATCCTTTCAAAAAGACTATTAAGGTCGTTGTCTTCTATATTAACACCGTATCCCAGTATATGAATTTCTTTGCCATCTAAAATGGTGCTAACCTCTACCCCTGTAATATACCCGATTCCTTTTTCTCTCGCAATGGAAACCCCCTCTCTTTGACCTTTTAGTGTATCATGATCTGTAATGGAAATCGCTTTGATTCCATAGTAACGAACAAGTTCTATCAATTCGGTTACGGACAGTTTACCGTCAGAGTATACGGTGTGCATATGAAGATCGCAACGTTCCAATTCATGACCCCATTCCGAAATCTTCCAAAACCTGTTTCACTATCTTCTCATCGATTATCTCTTTCTTCATAAGAAACCCTTCCAACATGGCATTATCACACAATATATTTATTAACCTCGGTTTCCCCCTGGAATATTTAAAGATCAATTCCACCGCTTTTTCGTCGAAAAGAGGAATCTCTTTACCCGCCACCTTAAGCCTGTAGTTGATGTAACCCGTTGTAGACTTAAAATCCATCGGATTTAATATGCATTTCACGGCAATCCTCTCGTATAACGGCATGTCAAGTTTCAGGGAATCTTCCAGATCCTTCAATCCGAAGAGTACGAATGTAAGAAGATGTGTATTTTTAGGCTCAATATTCAGAATCCCCCTCAACTCTTCCATAATTTCCTTTGATTTCAACATGTTTGCTTCATCAATCATTATTACCACATTCTTACCATCTTCGTTTAATTCCATCAATCGTCTCGATATGCTGTTTATTATATCGACTTTGTTGTCGGGTAACCTTTCAATCCCCAATTGCATTGCTATCTTTTTTACCAACCACTCGGAAGAGATTTCACTATGAACAATGATAAGCAGAGCGGGTTCATAATTTTCGTTAGATAAAAGATAATTCAATAATTTTCTCGAAATTGTAGTTTTACCTGTTCCTATATCTCCGGTGACAATTGCAAGTCCGAGCTTGTTATCTATTGCATGCATTATTTTAAAGAAAGCCTTCTCGTGCTCCGGACTTCTGTAATAAAATTGCTCATCGGGAGAATTAGAGAAGGGTAAAAGTTTGAGCTGATAGTATTCTTTTATATTCATAATCAAATATAACTTATCTTATTCTTTTTAATCTTATTGCCCGATTCGGATTTAAGGTTATCGCTGATATTTTTTATTCTCTTCTCAATACCGGGAAATTCGCCGCCTAATTTTTTTGCTTTTTTATAATAATCAAGAGCTTTTCTGAATTCACCCATTTGCTCGTACAGCTGTGCAAGATTAAATGAGATTCCGGCATATTCTTCGTTGGTTCTTCCCTTTAATGAAAGAGCTTTTTTGAAAATATTTTCCGCCGTCGTAAATTTTCCCATTTCAATATGACAAACTGCAAGCATATCTAAAACTTTAAGCTGCTCTTTCTCCCCTTTCATTGCAATTCTAAACTCATTTATCGCCATATCGTACATCCCCATCTCTTTATATGAAATCCCTAAATCATAATGTGCCGTATAATCTTCTTTGCCGATCTGTTGATCGATTACTTCGGAAATCCCCCCCACATCAGTATCGACATTTTCTTCTCTTCCCTCTTCGGTTTCGTTAAGTATTGAGCTTAAATCTATCTTCTCCTGGAGTCCCTTTTTTGCAGGTGCCTCTTTCTCCAGATCCTCGGAAAGCATCGAAGACAAATCTACGTACTCTTCCTCTTTTGTCTCCTTTGCCTTTGCCTTTTCTTTCTTTTCCTCGGGCTTTTCAACTTTAACTTCTTTTTTTGTTTTAGGTTTAATGGAAACAGCTCCCGAAGACAATCTTGCCGCTTTTTCTCTCATCTTTGCGGCTTCATCACTTGCATTGTGCTTATCCAAGTTATCAGCCAATTGTTGATAAACTTTCGCTGCCTTATCGTTATCTCCTAATTTTACAAAGATTCCGGCGAGCTGTTTTAAAGGTTTTAAATTCTCAGGATTCAACTTGTATGAACGCTCATAGGCTAACTTGCTCTTATCGTATTTCCCTTCGTCATAATAACCGTCGGCAGCCTCCATGTAATAATGATATGCTTGATCCGTATCCCCCAGACTTTCGGAAAGATTCGCAAGATCCATATATTCGTCCCAGGCAGATACGGCTACTGTTCCCTCTTCCCTTATATATTCGTTTCCCAAAACATCTTCAATATCACTATTCAAACTCGGATTAATCTCTTCAAAGCTCAAATTTTCCGTCGTTTCTTGCATCAAATCCGGGTTTAATTCGGTTTCTTTCTCAATTTTACCTTTTTTAATTTTTTCCTCTATCTCCTTTTTGCCTTCTTCCACTATTTTGGCCTTTTCTTCCTTTGACAATCCAACAGTCTCTTCTTCCGTTTCGGCTTCAATATTCTCCTCTTTATTAGCAGTTTTTTTAACCTCCGGTGAGGGATGGGGTTCTTCCGCTACGGGAATTTCAATATTTTCGGTTTTTTCTTCCTTCTCTTCAGGAACTGCAACTTGCTCTCCTTTCGTTTCGGTCTCGGCTTTTCCCTCTTCCTCTTCATATGCGTATCCGGCTTCTCCCCTTTCAATTACGAATTCTTCCTTTTTTTTCTTCCCTTTTGGTTTTTTGACCTCTTTCGGTTTCTCAACCTCTTCTTTTCGGGACACTTTCGTTTCTGTCTCATTAGTCTTCTTTTTCCCTTTTTCTTCTTTATTTTCTTCTCGTATATTCTTAACTACCGCTTCTTCTTCAGTCTCATTTATAATATCCTCGACAATTGCCTTTTTCTTTTTCTTCTTTTCATCTATTTTTTCAATTGCACTTGTGAGCAAATCTGCCAAATCGCCGGCTCCTTCCTCAACCTTTTCCCCTTCTTCTTTCAAGTCCGGGAACATCTTACCGTATCTTTCGATAATAGTTTTCAATTCCTTTTCGTCTTCCCTGTCTCTCAAAAATCTCTTGAAATCATCTATCTCATCTCTGGCAAGCTTTTCTTCCCCGTTTTCGAGATAGTAATCAATCAATTCATATTTAAATTCATTTCGGGTAGGAATCAATTTAATAAGGCTTTTATATGATTCATAAACTTCCTTATGCAACTTTCTGTTCTTTACATATTTTATGTATTTTTTATAGCTTTGAATCGCTTCGCCAATGTTAACGGTTTTAGCATAGAGCTCCCCCAAAGTTTTATAAGTCTCATAATCTTCGGTTTTTATACGAAGAACCTTTTTACATAATGCGATTGCCTGCGGGTAATAGTAATCGGTTATATAAAATTCTATTGCTTTTTTAAAGTAAAATACCGCCTTTTCAGGATTATTGTCGCTTTGGTATAATTCTCCGATTTCATTCAAAAATTTAGCGTCCTTACCCAAATTAGGCTTTTTCTCAATTACCGTTTCGTAAAGCTTAATAGCCTTTTTATAATTTTTCTTCAAAGCGAACTCTTTCGCTTTTTGTTTAATTTCCGCAAGGGTTGCCATACATTTCCTTTATTTTAAATTTCCGATTCTATGCTGTATAACTTGCTGATATCCTTAACCATATTACCATCAATCGGTAACTTTTTTTGCAGAGCGGCATCGAGAAGAGCATTATCACATATGATGTTTATTAATCTTGGGACCCCTTTACTCGCTTCATGAATTATGTTAAGAGCATCATCGGTAAATATATTCACATCGGCTCCTGCTATTTTCAATCTGTACTTTATATACTCCTTTGTTGATGTTAAAGAAAGCGGTTTCAGCTGTAATTTCATTGCAATTCGCTGGTAAAAAGACTCGTTTCTCTTAATGTAAGGTAAAATTTCCCTTGTTCCTATCAAAACGAAATTCATCAGCTTCCTGTTCCCCAGTTCGTAATTGAGAAAACCTCTTATCTCCTCAATTATATCATCTCTTTCTTTAAGATTGTTAGCCTCGTCTATTACCAATACCACCTTCTTATTATCTTTATAGTAACTTATCAACTTGCTTACTATCGCTCCCTTAATTTCTTCATAATTCTCGTAGTCCTCGTCTATATTCAGAAACTTCGCAACCCTACCCAAAAACCATTCCAATTTAAAGCTATTGTTGGTCAGTACTATCAAACCGGCTTTAAAATTGGGATTCTTGTTAATAATTAGAAGGAGTTTCCTCGATACCGTTGTTTTACCCGTTCCCACATCTCCTACCAATAAACTCAATCCTCGCATTTTATCAATCGTGTACAGTATCTTAACGATTGCAAGCTTATGTTCGTAACTTGAAAAGAAAAACCGAGGATCCGGCACATTGGAGAACGGATCAAGCTTGAGATGAAAAAAATCCTCAAATCCCATACTTTTATATTAGGTAATATTTACCATTTTGTCAACTAAATCCCTATTATTCCACTTACTTTTTTATCGATCTTTTCTACATATTCTTCCATTTGCATTTTCACAGATGCAATTTTTTTCTTCGTATCCTTTACATATTGTTCATTAAGTGACGGTATAAAATTAATATAGACATTGTATGCAGCACTTTTAAACGCCGTTTGAATATTCAACGAAGCTACACCCACATCACTTATTGCATTGATATTCCCGTGCATAGCCAATTTGTAAAGTATCTCAAAAAGCGGAATGCTGTTTTCGATAATCTCCATGGGGGAATCAATTGCCTTTACTGTCGCCTCTTTTATGGCTTCCTTTCTAACAGTTTTTTCCTCATCCGTCCCTTTGGGCATCTTATAAGCTTTCATTACTTCGTTAAACGCATCTATATCTTTCTGAATTCTGTCGGTAAAGATCTGCCTCAATTCGGATGACTTTTTAATAAT
>JAACEC010000146.1 GCA_011682715.1 Pseudomonadota bacterium | reverse complement strand
ATAAAAAAGCAAAAAAGTTTTCAGGAGAAGGGACGAATAAAAACCTTGAGATAAGTGAGTTTGTTCCCTACCCGTCGCCATTCAATCCGATAAAGGAGCCTGCTCACATACGAATCGATATAAATCGAGATGCTATAGGCGATGTTTATATACTGGATCTTGCGGCAAATCCCGTTAAAACAATCAACAATGTAAATCTGACAACCGGACTAAATGAAATTGAATGGGATGGTAAAAATTCGTCCGGTCGTATTTGCAATAACGGTGTCTATTCGATAGTTATAAAAGCAAAATCGGGAAATTTATCCGTTGAGAGATATACAAAAGTAATGTTGATAAAAGGAGAGAAGTAAAATGAAAAGATATCTGATTTTATTGCTGAGTGTATTGCCTGTCTTTCTTTATGGCGAGGCAGGTACCGAATCAATAATTAGTCGGTTGGGGACAAGTGGGGCAAGCGGTGCCATGGGTAATGCTTATACATCGATTAAAAGTCCCTACTCAATTGTATTCAATCCTTCACTAATTGATGCGAAGAATATAGTCTCACTCACCTATATGCATGACATATTGCAGTACGGGGCAAATTACGATGTGGGAACCGCTGTATTGGATTTCGGATTACCATTTGATAAAGGAGTAAAGAATAACTCCGTATCACTGGCTTATTATCTGCTAAGTGAGGACGGAATACCTATAACGGAAGCCGGGAATGATACCATAGGTGGAACGAATTTTGTGAACATCGTTTATAAAGGAACGGCATCATACATGTTTTCAAGGACGGATTGTGCTATAAAAAGAAAGATTGGAGATTTTGATGCTGGGTTTTTATACAGTTATCTATACAGTTCTATGTACAATGTTAAAGGAAAGGGTTACGGACTCGGATGGGGATTTAGTTATGATAGAGATATAAAAAACAGCATAATTTCAGGTGTCGGAGCGGGGATAAGTTATGGAACCGTTTCAAATCTAATATGGAGTAACGATGCGGTAGATACCATTGATTGTAATTTAAGAGCCGGAGCAAATATACGAATTCTCAAAGGGATTGCAAATGCTCTTGATGACGGTATTGTCATCTCTTTTGATGCGATACAAAGTGGGGATATGAGGAGATTAAAACCGGATTATAATATAGGAATCGAATGGAAAGTATTCGGAACCGTACCGGTGAGAATGGGGTTTGAAAATGGTAATTTTACAGCTGGTATCGGATTTCAAACGAGATATGTAAATTTTGATTATGCATTTATATCAAATCCTACGGTTTCATCATCTCATAAATTCTCTATAACTCTAAATCTATAGGGGGAATTGATGAAACGGGAATTGTTCGTTTTCGGGATTATTGTTTTTCTGTTCGAAATAGTAATGGCAGAAGATTCCACTTACACGCATATCAAAGGGTTCAGCGAGTTTTCGTTCACGAGACAGAATGTAAGTGGAACCTTTCCCGGCTATGATTGGTTACCCTATGGAAACAGGAATAACAGGACAAATTTGAATATCGAATCATTTCTCGGTAATGACCTTTATTTTTCAGGAAATATTGTTGCGGACCAAACGGCTTTACAGGGTGATAGATACAGTTTTGCCCTGCGACATAAATTCGGAATGGCAAAAATAGGCCAGTTTAGTCCTGATATTGATATTTTACCGGATAAAACGATTATGAAAGGTGCAATGTTGAAGGGAAATTTTGCTAATAATGAGGTTGAGGGGCAATACTTTTATGATAATATCATTTTTGTAAATGAAAAGATTGAGGGAAATGGAACCCAGGGACCCTTCAAACTTAAAAGTGCGAATATTAAAAACGGTTCCGAAAGTGTTGAACTAATAGACGATAAAGGGGCAAGAAGAGAGCTTAAGAGGGGTAATGATTATACGATAAATTACCTATCCGGTGAGATTGAGCTGAAAAATATTATTCTGGAATCTCCCTGTCAGTTGGTAGTGAGTTATAAGACCGAAGGGATGAATCGGTGTGATATAAAAGAGGCAAAATATAAATACGATAATTCAAAGTTCAATATCTATCTGCAGGGTATTGAAGAAGGAATTTCCGATGCCGATTCTTTCGAGATAAACAAAAATATAGGCTTAGGTGGAAAATACAATAATGGAAATTTCAATGCAGGTGTTAAATTGGGGAGGAGCTCCGGAATATCTACAATGCCGATGTCTATGGATTGTAATATCGATTATTCGTCGGACAATTTTCACACAAGAGCACTGTTCAGGAAAAAGAATAGAGGATATTCGATGATTGACAGTTCCGAAGAATTTGATTATGGAGTACAAAGCGGATATAGTAATCGTTTGATGAAAATTGATGGGAAGTATGATTATTCTTATGCGGATAGTGTAAAGGTAAAAAGAATCGAACTTATTTCCGGAATAAATCTGGGTAAAAACTCTATTTCATATAATTATTCGAATTTATGGATGGACAATTATAAAAGTGAGAAACATTTTATTAAATTGTCCTCGGGGTTATCATGCTGTGAGTTTAATATTTCATCGGGTATTGGCAATATGAAAGTAGATAGTGTAAAAAACAGAAATTACTTTGTAAACGGTGCTTTAAAAATTTTATCCAATGTTAATCTTGAGTTAAATACGGAAAACAGATATGAAATTTACAGAGACTCTGTTTTGTACAGATATAAACAATTTATTAGCATGGAAAAGTTGTGGCATAATTCGGGAATAACATTAAATGTCGGATTATTGAACAATAACATGGGTGAGAACATTCCATACGGAGCAGGGAAAGCGGATTTTGGTATAATGAATTTGGGAAAGTCGGGTATCAAATTCAACATTAAAAGAATAAACGGAAAGATTGACTCGCTAAATATCCCGGTAAATCGCATTGATGCTTTCCCTGAGATTGGTTTAAAGTTCGGTCCGGTAAAGATGGCATATACCCCCGAGCTACATTGGGGTATATACGGGAACGATGGAATACAGGAGAAGATGATAAGAAATATCGGCTCGGCAGGAATTTTACTCGGTAAATTGTCTGCAAGTGAAGAATATTGCCGCTATTCGAACATAAACTATGATTTGAATGATTTGAAAAGCAGAAAAACGGATAATTATGGGGTGAGCGATCTGTTTTCCGTAAAAGGGAATGTATCTTCGACGTTTTCCACGGGATACTCATTCGAATATAAAAGGGATAACGGTCTTTACAACATAATTATTCCTACGATAACAGATACTTCGGGTGATACTCTTGATGTCATTAAAATTTCAACCGAATCAAGACATAATTTTATCATTTCGTTTAAAAAAGGAAAATCACAATTGAATATGAAATCCGGTTATGAAACGAATAATGAATATCATAGCGATACATTAT
>JAACEC010000145.1 GCA_011682715.1 Pseudomonadota bacterium | reverse complement strand
ATTTTAGAATTAATAGAGAATATTTCTGAACAAAATAATAAAATAGCTATTGAATCAAATGCCTTTTTATGTTAATATACACTCGGAAAAATAAGGAGGTTGAGATGACCAAATATGTATACTGGTTCATAAGGGATAAAGTCGACGGGAGAAGTGAGATGAAGGATCTTCTCGGTGGAAAAGGTGCCAATCTTGCCGAGATGGCGAGTCTGGGGATGCCGGTTCCTCCGGGATTTACCATAACAACAGAAGTTTGCACATATTTTAACATGTACAACAAAACATATCCGGAAGAGCTCAAAGGACAGGTAGACGAAGGTATGAGGGCTATTGAAGAGGCAATGAATCATAAATTCGGCGACAAAAACAATCCCCTTCTCGTTTCGGTGAGGTCCGGAGCGAGGGTATCAATGCCCGGAATGATGGATACGGTTTTGAATCTCGGACTGAATGATGAAACGGTTCTCGGACTTGCAAAACAGACGAACAACGAGCGTTTTGCATACGACAGTTACAGAAGATTCATACAGATGTACGGTGATGTTGTTATGGGAATTCCCCATCATGAATTTGAAACGGTTCTCAGCGGACTTAAAGCTGAAAAGGGAGTCAAGCAGGATGTCGATCTCGATGCCGATGATCTGAGAAGGCTCATTAAAAAATACAAGGAACTATTCCGCGAAAAATTGGGGAAGTTGTTCCCGCAGGATGTGAATGAGCAGTTGTGGGGTGCAATTACAGCTGTTTTCGAATCGTGGAACAACAAAAGAGCCATAGATTACAGAAAGATAAACGGTATTTCCGATGATTGGGGTACGGCAGTGAGTATTGTTTCCATGGTTTACGGAAATATGGGTGATGACAGTGCCACCGGTGTGGCATTTACGAGAGATGCCGCAATGGGCGAAAACATATTTAACGGTGAATTCCTCGTAAACGCTCAGGGTGAAGATGTTGTTGCGGGAATAAGAACACCTCAAAAGATTAACCTTGCATGCAAAGGCGATTCCCCTCTGCCGACACTGGAAGAGTTAATGCCTGAAGTATACAAGGAACTCGTAGGAATTAAAGATAAACTCGAAAAACATTATAAAAACATGCAGGATATAGAGTTTACAATTGAGAAGGGAAAGCTCTGGATGTTGCAGACGAGAAACGGAAAGAGGACAGGTAAAGCGGCGGTTAAAATGGCAGTGGATATGGTAAAAGAAGGTTTAATCGATAAAGACGAAGCAATAATGAGGGTTGAACCCAAGCAACTCGATCAATTACTTCACCCGATTATTGACCCTAAAGAATTAAAGACACACAAAGCCATTGCAAAAGGATTGGCTGCTTCTCCCGGTGCCGCGATTGGAAAGGTTGTTTTTTTCCCGGACGAAGCAATAAAGGCTAAAGAAAACAAAGAAGAGGTAATTCTCATTAGAATGGAGACATCCCCGGAAGACGTTGCCGGAATGAATGCATGTAACGGTGTACTTACGGCAAGGGGCGGAATGACTTCTCATGCCGCTGTTGTTGCCAGAGGAATGGGAAAAACATGTGTTGTCGGATGCGAAGCCCTTAATGTTAATTATGATACGGAAACAATCGATGTAGACGGGCAGATTATCCGTAAAGGAGACTATTTGACAATAGACGGTTCTACGGGAAATGTTTATATTGGAAAACTGAAAACAATAGATGCCAGCATAGAAGCGGAATTTAACGAGTATATGACATGGGTGGATGAAATAAAGAAACTCGGTGTAAGAGCCAATGCCGATACACCGCATGATGCGAAAGTTGCCAGAAACTTTGGAGCCAAAGGAATAGGTCTCTGCCGAACCGAGCATATGTTCTTTGTCGAGGACAGAATAAAAGCGATGAGAGAGATGATTCTTTCGGACACCGTTGAGGAAAGAGAGAGGGCTCTCGAGAAAATATTACCCATGCAAAAGGAAGATTTTATCGGTATTTTTAAGGCAATGGACGGTTATCCCGTCATTATAAGATTGCTTGATCCACCTTTACATGAATTCCTTCCCAAGGAGGAAAATCTGATAATTGAACTTGCAGATGAGATGGGAATTTCTCACGATAAGGTTAAAGAAAAAATATCAGATTTACACGAGGCGAATCCGATGCTCGGACACAGAGGTTGTCGCCTCGGTATAACATATCCGGAAATTACAAAAATGCAGGCGAGAGCAGTTTTCGAAGCGGCTTGCGAGGTTGAAAGAGAAGGCGTTAAGGTTTTACCTGAGGTTATGATTCCTCTTGTCGGTATTTACAGGGAACTTGAATCTCAAAGAGCCGTTGTGGAAGAGGTGGCAAAAGAGACATTGTCAAAATACAACTCAAACTTGAAATACATGATCGGAACGATGATCGAATTACCGAGAGCGGCTGTAACAGCAAATGAAATTGCAAAATATGCCGACTTCTTCTCATTCGGAACAAACGATCTCACTCAGACGACATTCGGTTTCTCGAGGGATGATGTGGGAAAGATATTGAATGTTTACCTCGGGGAAAAGCATATTCTTAAGAACGATCCCTTTGCAGTTCTCGATAGGGACGGTGTGGGACAGCTTGTGAGAATCGGTATAGAAAAAGGAAGAAAAACAAAACCGGAACTTGAAGTCGGAATATGCGGAGAGCACGGAGGAGAACCTTCAAGTGTAGAATTTTGCCATTTGGTTGGGATGAATTATGTCAGCTGTTCGCCGTTCAGAGTCCCAATAGCGCGTCTGGCAGCAGCACAAGCAACGGTTCGAGAGAAGAGGAGCGAAATTAAACCGTATGGTAAACTTACGTTAGACTAATATGTTGAACGAGAATCTTGCAGAGAAATTAAAACAACTGGAAGAAAAACATAAAAAGTTACAGCAGGATCTTTCTGATCCTGCTGTAATGAAAGATATGAATCGTTTTCGTTCCCTTTCACAGGAAGAAAAGGAACTTTCGGATACACTTGTAATATATCGTAAATACAATGAGGCACTGAAGCAACTAAAGGAAAATGAAGAGATGCTAAGTATCGAAAAAGAACCCGATATGCTCGAGATGGTTAAAGAAGAAATTGACAAATTGAAGGAGCAGATCGAATCATATGAAAACCAATTGATAATCGCTCTTTTCCCCAAAGATCCCAGAGATAACAGAAATGTGATAATGGAGATAAGAGCCGGAGTAGGTGGGGAAGAGGCATCTCTGTTTGCAGGGGATCTTTTCAGAATGTATTCGAAATATACCGAAGCAAAAGGATGGAAAATCGGGCTTATAGATTCACATCCTACGGAATTGGGAGGATTTAAATTTTCAGTGTTGAAGGCAATGGTGTTTATGGAAAATTAAAGTATGAAAGTGGTACTCATAGAGTTCAGAGAGTCCCCACAACGGAATCGGGTGGCAGAATACATACATCGGCCGTGACTGTAGCGGTGCTTCCCGAAGCGGAAGATGTGGATATCGATATTAACCCGGCGGATGTGAAGATGGATGTGTTTCATTCTTCGGGAGCTGGCGGACAGAATGTGAATAAAGTTGCCACTGCAATAAGGCTTACCCATGTCCCTACGGGGATAGTCGTTGTATGTCAGGACGAGAGAAGCCAGTATAAAAACAGGGTAAAAGCGATGAAGGTTCTCAAGGCGAGATTGTACGACATGAAGGTCAAAGAGGAAAATGCAAAAATCGAGAGCGAACGGAGGAAACAGGTCGGCTCGGGCGACAGAAGTGAGAGAATCAGAACGTATAACTTCCCGCAAAACAGGGTAACCGATCATCGAGTCAATTTGACTCTTTACAAATTGGGTGAAATTATGGAAGGCCACCTTGATGAACTTATCGATACCTTAATTGTTCAAATTCAAACAAAGATGTTGGACTCACTATGAAAAAATGGACTGTTGGGGAATTGTTAAAGGAAACGAGAGATTACCTGATTAAAAAAGATATTTCCGAACCTCGATTATCTTCCGAATTACTCCTTGCCGAGATTTTAAACATGAAAAGGCTCGATCTCTATTTAAAATTTGACAGAACGGTTACAGAGAATGAATTGGATAGATACAGAGAGTTTATAAAGAGAAGGATGAAGG
>JAACEC010000020.1 GCA_011682715.1 Pseudomonadota bacterium | reverse complement strand
GCATCGACTGACGATGATTACATAATGTACCTTAAAAGGTACAACTACGCTCTGGAACAGCGAAATAAGCTTTTGAGAGAAATGCCGGACAATGATGAAAATTTATTTTGCGCATATGAAAAAGTTCTAACGGAAAACGGGATGATAATCGCGAACAAAAGAAGGAAGACGGTAAACAGGATAAACGAGTTGATAACGGATATATATATTAAAATAACCGGTGTGGAAGACAGGGTGTCCGTAAATTACAAATCGGAATTCACGGATGAGAATAAAGATGATTTGCTTCTACGATACCGGAAGAAAAGAGAAAATGATAAACTGCTCAAAAGGACCTCTTTCGGTGTGCATACCGATGATATTCGGATATTTATTAACGGTGAGAACTCCCGCTATTTCGCTTCTACCGGGGAGAAAAAATCTCTTGTTGTGGCGATCAGGATAGCCGAATCGGATATTTTTTATAAAGAAAAGGGTGAGTATCCTGTGATGCTCCTCGATGACATATTTTCGGAATTAGATGAGCGGAGGCGGAAAAATCTGTTGAAATTTTTTATTGGCAAAGCGCAGGTGATTATAACATCTCCCGAGCGATATGATATCGGAATGGAGGTGGAGTATCTCAATATGGAGCAAATGCATGGATAGACATAAGCCGAAACCCATAGGAGACATATTGGCCAATGTGTTGAAGAAAGTCGGCGTATACGAGAATTTTAAGATACAGAGCAATTGGGGAAAAATTGTAGGCAAAGAGATAGCATCGGTCACGGAGCCGTTACTTATCGAAGATAATAGAATTGAAATAAGGGTCAAGAATACGATCTGGAAAAGGGAGCTTGATTCCATGAGCGATGCTATAATAAAAGAGATAAACGGTTTTTTAGGAAAGAAAGTAGTGAATACGATAGTTTTTAAAATAGGATTAAGAAGGAGGCGAATTTGACATACGATGCGAGTAAAATACATGTATTAAAGGGGTTGGAAGGGGTAAGAGTCCGTCCGGCTATGTATATCGGCGATACCTTCAGTAGAGGATTTCACCATCTTGCCTTTGAGGTAATAGACAACAGTATCGATGAAGCTCTTGCAGGGTATTGCAATCACATAAAGGTAACTATAAAAGCTGACGAATCGATTGTTATAGATGATAATGGACGTGGAATTCCCGTCGGGGAACATCCGGAGATGCATAAACCTGCCGTGGAAGTTGTTATGACGATGTTACATGCCGGAGGAAAATTTGATCACAAAGCGTACAAAATATCGGGCGGGTTGCATGGTGTAGGAGTTTCCGTGGTTAATGCTCTCTCCGGTTGGCTCGAGGTTAAGATTAAAAAAGACGGTAAACTCTATTTTCAGCGGTATGAAAAGGGAATACCCGTGACGGAATTAAAGGTGACGGGATTCACGTCGGGATCCGGGACAGTTATTGCATTTATGCCTGATAAAAAGATTTTTGGTGATCAGAAGTTTAGTTTTGATGTTTTATCCGAGCGGTTAAGGGAGTTGGCTTTTCTTAACGAAGGACTTAGAATCGAGATAAGGGATGAGAGAGACGGCAGATTCAACAACTTCTTTTACAAAGGCGGTATAATCGAGTTTGTAAAACATATAAATAAATTTAAAGATCCCATTCATCCGAACCCCGTTTTTATCAAAGATGAAAAGGATAATGTTACTGTGGATGTCGCATTCCAGTACAATAAGACATTCCAGAGCATAATCTATGCGTTTGCCAATAACATAAACACGAAAGAGGGAGGAACGCATTTAAGCGGCTTTAAATCCGCTTTAACGAAAGTCATAAACGAATTTTACAGAAGATCGAAACCGAAACAGGACGTTGTGTTTACCGGAGATGATGTCAGAGAGGGTATCTCTGCCGTGATTTCGGTAAAACTGCCGAATCCGCAATTTGAAGGGCAGACGAAGACGAAATTGGGGAACAGTGATATCAAAGGGATCGTGGAATCTGTTGTACAGAGTAAAATGTCCGTTTATTTCGAGGAGAACCCGAGTGTTATAAATAAGATACTCGAAAAGGTACAAATGGCGGCGCGTGGTCGTATTGCGGCAAAGAAGGCAAGGGAACTAACCAGGAGAAAAAGTGCTCTTGAAAGCGATATTCTTCCGGGGAAACTCGCAGATTGTTCAATAGAGGATCCTTCACTTACCGAAATCTATTTGGTGGAGGGAGATTCTGCAGGAGGCAGTGCAAAACAGGGTAGAGATAGAAATTTTCAGGCTATTCTGCCCCTCCGCGGTAAAATTCTCAATGTGGAAAAGAGCCGGCTGGATAAAATTTTGTCCAACGATGCCATAAAGACCATTGTTTCGGCAATAGGAATAACTTTCGGTGACGAGGAAACAAGAGATAAAATAGCAAGAATACGTTATCATAAGATAATTTTAATGGCTGATGCTGATGTTGACGGTTCGCATATTACAACATTGCTCCTTACTTTTTTCTACAGATATGCAAAAGAACTAATCGAAAGTGGATTTGTTTATCTTGCGCAACCTCCGCTTTATATGATTAAAAAAGGTAAAAAAATTAAGAAGTATGCGTATACCGACGAGCAGAAAGATATGATAGTAAAAGAAATTGGTGAAGACGGTATCTTAATCCAACGTTACAAGGGTCTCGGTGAGATGGATCCGGAACAGTTGTGGAATACGACGATGAATCCTGAAAATCGTATTTTAAAACGTGTTACCATTGAAGATGCCGAGGAGGCGGACCAACTTTTTACCATACTTATGGGAGATAAGGTTGAACCGAGAAGAAAATTCATAGAAGAAAATGCCCATTACGTTAAGGATCTGGACATTTGAGAGGTGAAGTATGAATGACAGAATAAAAGAAATAAATATAAGCAAAGAACTGAAAACGGCATATCTCGAATACTCGATGAGTGTGATTGTGGGCAGAGCTTTGCCCGATGCCAAGGACGGTTTGAAACCGGTTCACAGAAGGATTCTGTATTCCATGTATCAAATGGGATTGTTCCATAACAAGCCGTATAAGAAATCGGCAAGCGTTGTGGGTGAGGTGCTCGGAAAGTACCATCCCCACGGTGACGGTGCCGTTTATGACGCAATGGTAAGAATGGCTCAGTATTTTTCGTTGAGATACCCTCTCGTCGACGGACATGGGAACTTCGGAAGTGTTGACGGGGATCCCGCAGCAGCTTACAGATATACCGAAGCGCGATTATCCAAAATCGCAGCCGAAATGCTTGTTAATCTTGATGAAAATACGGTGGATATGGTTCCAAATTTTGACGGAAGAATCAAGGAACCCTTAGTGTTACCCGCAAGAATTCCCAATTTACTTATTAACGGATCTTCCGGTATTGCCGTTGGGATGGCTACGAATATTCCTCCGCATAATTTGACGGAGGTTATTGCCGGAACCGTGCATTTGATTGAGAATCCCGATGCTACCATAGATGAATTGATGCAATTCATAAAGGGGCCTGATTTTCCCACACAGGGAATCATAACGGGAATTAAGGGGATAAGGGATGCCTATAAAACCGGCCGTGGCACAATCCAGATTCAGGGAAGAGTAAATTACGAGACAACGAAGAAGGGCAAAGAGCGAATTGTAATCACCGAACTGCCTTATCAGGTAAATAAATCGAATTTGATACAGGTGATTGCGAAGTTAGTTAAAGAGAAGAAGATCGACGGTATACAAGATATCAGAGACGAGTCGGATAGAAATGGTATAAGGGTGAGTATCGATATTAAAAGAGGGTATGAAAAAGAGGTTGTTTTGAATAATCTCTACAAACACACTCAACTGAGGAATAATTATGGTATAATCATGCTTGCACTCGTTGATGGGATTCCTAAAGTTTTAAACCTCAAAGAGGTCCTTTCCGTTTTTATCGAACACAGAAAAAACGTAATTACGAGAAGAACGCAATACAGGTTTGATAAAGCCGCAAGAAGGGCGCACATACTGGAAGGGCTAAAAATTGCTCTTGATCATATAGACGAAATAATAGAGATTATAAAAAAGGCTAAGGATGTTGCCGTGGCGAGAACAAATTTAATAGCCAGGTTTGCCTTTACCGAATTACAGGCAAATGCGATACTTGATATTAAATTGGCGAGACTTACACAGCTTGAGCGGTATAAACTCGACGAAGAGTATGAAAAACTGATAAAAGACATAGCATTTTACAAATCGATACTGTCATCAGAGTCGCTTTTGCTTGAAGAGATAAAGAAAGAGCTTCTGGAAATTAAAAATAAATACGGAGATGAAAGGCTTACGGAAATAAAGTTGGAGATGGCAGATGATATAGATGTGGAAGACCTCATAGCAGATGAAAATGTCGTTGTATTTGTTTCCAACAAAGGTTACATAAAAAGAATGTCGCTTTCGACGTATAAAAACCAAAAGAGAGGCGGAAAGGGTATAATCGGGATTAAGACCGTTGACGATGATTTTGTAAACGGTTTGTTCGTAGCCTCGACCCACAGCTATGTTCTGATTTTTACCGATAAGGGAATCGCGTATTGGCTTAAAGTGTATCAGATCCCTGAAGGCGGAAGACAAGCCAAGGGACGTGCGATAGTCAATCTTATCGGTTGTGGCAGTGGAGAAAAGGTTAAGGCAATAGTCCCCGTGAAATCGTTTAAAGAAGACAGATTTCTTTTTCTTGTAACGACAAAAGGGACCGTGAAACGAATGAAACTGTCCGATTTTTCGCATCCCCGTAAAAACGGAATCATTTACAGCAGGTTGGATGATGACGAAACAATTGAGGATGTCAGAGTCACGGGCGGGAACGACAGTATCATTATCGTAACGAGAAAAGGTCAGGGAATCCATTTTGTGGAATCGGAAGTCAGGGTAATGGGCAGAACGGCACACGGAATAAGGGGTATAAGGCTCGATAAAGACGATGTGGTCGTCGGAATGGTTGTTGCAAAACGAGGTGATACCTTGCTTGTCATAACAGAAAAAGGATTCGGTAAACGCACGGATATAGATGCTTACAGAAAAACACACCGCGGCGGAAAGGGTGTTATTGCAATAAAGACGAATGAAAATCGTGGAAATGTTGTGGCGATTAAAGATGTTCATGATAACCACGAATTGATATTTGTAACACGTCTCGGGCAGGTTGTGAGAATGAAGGCCAGCGAAATTAAAACCATAGGGAGAAACACACAGGGTGTCAGGATAGTTCGGCTCAGAGATAATGATAGTATCATAGATGTAGAGGAGATCACGCCTTGATGTGTAAATGTGGATAAGTAATGGAAAATGTGGATAAGTTGTATGTGCCGGAATAACATAACTTATGATGTAGTATATAGAATAAAATAATCACTTATCCACATAAATAACGCTATTTGATACCTTGGAGGTTTAATGAAAAGAATATGGATTATAATAGTGATACTATGCTGGGGAACTCTGATTTTCGGTGAAGATTTCAAAGCAAGTAATAGAGGGTTATCTGTTCTCGAAATTAACACATCCCCTGTATCCTCGTCTCTCATGAACGGTTATTCGGTTTTCGGACATGTTATTACCTCTTTTTTGGATAATCCTTCGATGCTTGCCGCAACGGAAAATATAAATATGGTATTTAACCATGAGGAGCTTGGATTTGATATAAGGAGAGACGACATCTATTTCTCAAAAAAGGTCAACGATAAGTTGGGTATAATGATGGGGATAGGGTACTTTAACGGCGGATCCATTGAATTAAGAGGAATTGTTCCGCAGGATCTTCCCTATTCCACAACGAGTTTCTCCGATTTCATTGCAGGTGGCTCCGTTGGATATGAGATTTACAAAGAGTTAAAAGTCGGAGTGGGATTTAAATTTATCAGTCAATATTCCTATATCTATTCCGGAACCGGAGTATCCTTTGACGGCGGAGTATTGTTCAGCCCGTATATTCTCAAAGGAATGAAAATATCCGTTGTTTTTAATAATTTTGGCCCCATGATAAATTTCGGAGAGACACAAAAGGTTGCTCAGCCAAGTCGCGTGAGATTTGCAATGGGGAGACGGTTCGATTTGAAACAATATAACAGCGATATAGGTATTTCAATTGGTGGTTATTCTAAATACTATGTAATTCCTTACAGTGACACCAGCTACTCCTTTTCGGATAACATAAAGAACTTTTTTTCGAGTATTCCTGACAGAGCGGTTACCGATATAGATTTCGATTATATTTTTAACAATCGTGTTAATTTGCGGGTCTCTTACCTAATTGGAGGAGAGAACACGCTTGCCAATATAGGCCTGGGGATACTACTAAATCGATTTAGATTCGATTATTGTTATACCGTGGAAAAATCGACAAACGGCACTCACAGGATGAGCATAGGAGTGAATTATTAAAAATTTACTTGCAAAATTTTTAAAATTGGTTATATTAAAGAGAGTCTGTTTATATTAAGGAGGTTTGGTGGCGCCTTTACAGGGAAGTCTTGAGGATTTTGATATAACCGATATTTTGGAGCTTATAAATATCGCCAAGAAAGATGGTGCTCTTGAAATCACATCGGGTGATTATACCGGAATTATCTATTTTGAGAACGGTGTCGTTGTTGATGTTAGTACCGGTGATTATAAAGGAGACGATGCGATTCACAGAATATTGAGATGGAATAAGGGGAAATTTTTCTTTGATCCTCACAAAAGTGCTGCCGAAAAGACACTTAATATACCTATTCAAAAATTGATGATCGAAGCGGCAAGGCAACTTGACGAGTGGAAAAAGATAGAACAGGTTATTCCTTCGGTAAATGTTGTTTTGAAATTAAACGAGAATCCACCTACCGAGGATAATGAGGTATCGTTTACCGATGAGGATTGGAAAGTGCTTTCGGTTGTTGACGGGACAAAGACATTGAAGGAAATCGCAAGGGAGCTTGCCATATCGGAATTTGAAACGGGGAGAATCGTGTATAATCTGGTTTCTGCGGGTTTTATAATATTGGGCGAGGAGAGGAACGATACGGATCAAACCGATGAACCCGAAGAGAAAAATAATGAGACAGAAAATAATAATAATAATCCAAAATCGGAATACAGTTCTCGGAAGAAAAAGAAAAAGGGCGGATTATTCGGACGATTTTAATTCTCTGTAAAGTTCTATTAATTTTTCCAGACTCAAATCCTCGGCTCTTAAGCTGAGTTTTTTATTATTTTTATCGGAAATGCCGAGATTGGTAGATATTTTTTTTCTCCTGCTTGAGAATATAACCTTAACGAAAGAAATAAAATCATCCGTTTCATTGTTGTTCAGAGGGAGAGAATCGCGTTTTTCAAGCCTTACAACGGAAGAATCAACATCCGGTTTCGGGTAAAAAACATTTTTTGAAACATTGAAAAGCTTTTCAACATTGTAAAACAAACGTGTGAGAATCGTTATTACGCCGTATTTTTTATTTCCGGCTGGGGATATCAATCGCTCAACCACTTCTTTTTGAAGCATTAATACGGCTTCTTCCATATGAGGATATGATGAAATAAATTTTCGGAGTATGTTCTTGCTTATAGAATAGGGAAGATTCGAGATAACCGAATAGGAGCCGAATCTATTAAAATCAAATTTCAGTGCATCTTGGAGAACTATATTCGTATCCGGGTAGAGTAATCTCAGATTATTAAAAAGAAGGGGATCTTTTTCGATAAAAACAGTATCCGGAAAGCGATTCACAATATATTTGGAAAGAACACCGAGTCCCGGTCCGATTTCTATGACATGACCATTACCATTAAAAGAGTTTACAATTTTTTTCGCTAGATTTTCGTCGAAAAGGAAATTTTGCCCCAACCGTTTGGAAGGGGAAAGTCCCAATTGTTTAAGTTCCTTTTTTACATTCATAGAATTTGGACCTGTATGCTTCTTGTGTGTTCCTTAAGAGGAGTGATTCCAGTGTTTTTGTATCCGTTCCTTTTTGCTCGGCGAGTGTTTTTAGCGTATGGATGAGATTAGCCGGCTCATTTCTCTTCCCCCTCTTCGGTACGGGGGCAAGGTAGGGGGAATCTGTTTCTATTAGCAATCGATTTTCGGGAATACTATTTACGATATTTTTCAAAGGGCTGTTTTTGAATGTAATTATACCGGTAATGCCAAAGAATATATCAAAAACTTTGAAATGTTCGATATCCTCTCTCGTTCCTGTAAAACAGTGCAGTATGTCCCCTTTTCTTTTCGATTCCTTTATGATTTCGAATGTATCGTCGAATGCATCGCGAACATGTATAACAAGGGGCAGATTATGCTTATCGGCAATGCGTATATGCTCGTTGAAGAATGATTGTTGTTTTTTCCCGGGCGAGTAGTCCCTGTAATAATCGAGTCCCGTTTCTCCTATGGCAACGGGACGATACTCCTCTATCAAATCTTCGATTTCATTGAACACGGAGGAGTCATACTTATTCGTATCGTAAGGGTGTATACCGTACACGGGGTGAATAAATTCGTACTTGCGAGCAAGATGCATTGCTGCAATACTCGATTTCATATCAAAGCCAACTACGACGAAGGAGCAAATCCCGTTAATTTTTGCGTTTGATAAAACAGATGGAAGATCATTTGAAAAATCTTCCATCTGTAAATGACAATGAGAATCTATAATCATTTTATGGAAGAACCGGACTCGATTTCTCTGTCCACGGTGAGCAGGGAAAGTGCCTCATCGTTACTTGCTGCAAGGAGCATACCGTTTGATTCGATTCCGCGGATTTTTGCCGGTTTCATATTTGAAACGACTACGATTTTTTTCCCTACGAGTTCATCTGTGGAATAATCCCTGGCTATTCCGGCAATAATTTCCCTTTCCTCTTCACCGATTTTAATTTTAATTTTCACCAGTTTATCAGTCTTTTCAACACGTTCCGCCTCAAGAATTTCGGCAACTTTGAGTCCAAGTTTCAAAACATCGTCGATTGTCACATATTCCTTTTTCTCAATTTTTTCTTCCTTATTTTTCGCACTGGTAATATTTGTACTATTATCATCCATGAGTTTAGCCTCCTCTTGTTTTATGGTTCTATCACCGATTTTTTCATATAAGATCCCCGGGTTTTTAAATTCGGTTCCCGCTATTATGGAAAGTTCGCTTGCACTGTCCCAACGGAAGTTATCGTTACTTAAAGCCTCTTTTATTTTTTCCATTCCGTCGGGTATAATTGGCGAAAAGAGTGTTGCCACGGTGTTTAATAAATTTGTAAGAATATAGATGGCTGTTCCGCATTTTTCCTTGTCGGTTTTAATCAGATTCCAAGGTTTTTTATAGTCAAAGTACCTGTTACCCTCTCTCGCGAGATTCATGATTTGGAAAGTAGCCTGCCTAACATGGAATTCATCGAGGAGTGTTCCTATTGAATCGGGAGCCTTTTCAATCAACTTAATAATTCTCTTGTCGTCATCGTCATAGTTTCCGGGTGAAGGGATCTTCCCGTCAAAATATTTTTTTGTAAAAACGTATGTTCTGTTTACGAGATTTCCGAGGATATCGGCAAGTTCACCGTTTATCTTTGCCTGAAAATCCTTCCAGGTAAAGTCCATATCGCTGTTTTCCGGTGCATTTGCAGCAAGGTAATAACGGAGGAAATCAGATGGGAAAACATCAAGGAAATCATGTACCCAGATCGCCCAGTTTCTGCTAGTACTGATCTTCTTCGTTTCTATATTGAGAAATTCGTTTGCAGGTATCTCAGAGGGCAAAATAATACCGTCGTTATAAGCCATTAACATGGCGGGCCAGACTATGGCATGAAATACGATATTATCTTTTCCTATGAAGTGCACGAGTTGGGTGTCTTTATTGTACCAATATTTTTTCCATAGATCAGGTTTTCCCTGTTTTTCCGCCCATTCTATAGTTGAAGAAATATAACCGATGGGAGCATCAAACCAGACATAGAGCACCTTTCCCTTCGCTTCTTCAAGTGGAACAGGGATTCCCCACTCAATATCGCGGGTAATTGCTCTTGGTCTTAATCCTTCTTTGAACCATCCCTTTGTAAAACTCTTCACATTTGATTTCCATGTTGTTTTTGATGCAAGCCATTTTTCGAGTTGTCCCTGCATCTTGTCGAGTTTTAAGTACCAATGGTATGTTTTTTTTACAATGGGTGTAGTCCCGCATATCTTGCACCTCGGGTTTATAAGACTCGTAGGCTCCAACCATTTCCCGCAGTTTTCGCATTGGTCACCGCGAGCATTTTCATAGTGACAATAAGGACATTCGCCCTCAACGTATCTATCGGCAAGAAACCTCTTGCAATGGGGACAGTATAGTTGTTCCCCTTCTCTCTTTTCAATTAAGCCTTTGTTATAAATTTTCAGGAAAAAATCTTGTGACATCTTTTTGTGAATAGGCTTTGATGTCCTTGAAAAATTATCAAAGTCGATTTTTAATCGTTTAAAATCTTCGGCTATTGATTTATGATAATGATCAACAACGTCTTTTGGGGAAACATGTTCCTGTTCAGCCCTAATTGTAACGGCGATTCCGTGTTCGTCCGTTCCTCCGATGTGTATAACATCCATCCCCTTTTGTCACCTTGTGTAAATATCTGCAGGGAGATAAGCGCCTGCAATATGTCCTATATGCAACGGTCCGTTTGCATAGGGTAAGGCACTTGTTACAAGAATTCTCTTCATTTGGTCCTCCTCACAGGGAAGATATTCCATCGTTTTCTATTGTATTTCATATATTCGTCCAGATCAATTTTAGATACGTCTCCATCGCTATTTCTTACCGTTATCTTCTTGGAGAAAATATCCTTTGAAACAACTTTCACTTTCCCGTTCTTTGTCACTATTGTTTCCTCCAGTTTGGGATAAACGGTGTTTGCGTCTTTGTAAAAGTCATATTCATAAGCGAGACAGCACATCAATCTGCCGCAGGCACCTGATAATTTTTGTGGATTCAGGTTAACCTGCTGCTCCTTAGCCACCTGTAATGTAATGGGGGCGAAATTGTGCAAAAACGAAATGCAGCAAAACGGTCTTCCGCACGGACCGATGCCGCCCAAACGTTTTGCGTAATCTCGTACACCGATTTGCCTAAGCTCAATTCTGATTTTGAAGATTGATGCGAGATCCTTTACAAGTTTTCTGAAATCAATCCTGTTATTGGCTGTGAAGAAAAATGTTATCCGTTTTCTGTCAAATTCGAGTTCGGCATCAACCGCTTTCATAAGGAGGTTATGTTCTTCAATTTTTTCCTTGAATATTATGAGACTGTCCTTTTCCCTTGATTTATTTTCGTACATCGCTTGAATATCTTTATCGCTTGCAAGGCGAATCGCTTTTATGCTTTTGTAATTGGCTCCCTTAAGATTTCGATAAATATTCTCGACCTTCCCGATTTCCGTTGATTTATCTAATTTAAAAACAATATAATGCCCTATTTCGATATCTGTGTCCTCTGTAAAGAATTTTTCATGATATATATGGTAATTGACCTTAACAATCATATTAACCTCCGATTAAATTGTAGAACACAACTCCCCATTCCGTTTCCCATGACATATTGTAAATCGAATTTTTCTCCGTTTCGATAATCTTGTCGAGAACCCTTTCGATTCTATCTTTTCGCAAATGCAAATCATAATCGAAAATATTGTCGTTGTCAATATAATCATAGTAGAGCATTAAGAGAAGGATCTCTTTGTATATTTTAAGTATAATTTTTTTATTTTCCTTATTTAACTTAATTGATTTTTCTATTCCATCAATCAGCTTGATAAGTTTGCCCTTTTTTAATGCCGAGGCAAGGTTGTCAGCAATACTTTTCACATCAAATTGCGAGTACTTCAAAAGAATGCCGGGACTGCCGTTGGCAAGAAGGGTGAGTAACTTCTTCCCTCGAATGTCCGTGCCGATGTTCGATAAAAACCGATTCATTTCATTTTCATTGAGACCGCTCATCAGGTATCTGCTGCACCGGGAAATGATTGTGGGCAAAAGTTTGTCCTCGTTTGCGGTTGTTAAGATGAAGAAAACTCTGTCAGGCGGTTCTTCCAAAATTTTCAAGAGTGCGTTTTGGGCTTCCCTTGTCATGTAATGGGCATCCCTGATTATTATTATACGATCCTCATCGTGAACGGACTTGTATTTCAATTGGGAGATAATGTATTGAATGTAGCCCAACGGAATTATGTTTGAATAACTGTTTTTTTCGTTTTTGAGGGAGAAGATCGTTTTGAAGTAATCATCGTGGTTAAATACGCCGTTATTTCCCGATCCTTTTACGCCGGTGGGGATTACATAAAATATATTGAGGTGCTCGAACAGATTTTCCGATTCATCTATTTTTTCCTGTTTTTTGTCCGAATGCAGTGCCGCAATTTCAACGGCAATTGCCCTTGCAAATCGGAACTTGCCTATACCTTCCATTCCGGATAAAAGTACGGCATGGGGCATTGTATCGTTTGCAATCAATTGCTTAACTGTTTCCTGGAGTGCTTTATTTCCGTAAAGGTCATTGAAATTCATTTTCTTGATAACCAGTTCAACGGATTGACTGTTTTGCCCTTCACTCTTATTTCAAAATGAAGTATCGGACCTTCAAGGGAGCCGGTGTCACCTACTCTGCCGATTACCTCACCCTGAGAAACCTTATCTTTTACATTCACATCTATTGATGCGAGATGAGCGTAAAGGGTGTAATAACCTCCGTAATGGTCAATAAGAACCACATTACCGTAACCGAGGAATTTGTCGGCATAGGCGACTTCCCCGTAAGATACTGCGGAAACTGGGGTGTTGTAGGGGGCTTTTATATCAATACCGTTATTTTTTGTTGCCGTATGATATTTCGGATGTCTTTTCATGCCGTAACGGGAAAGAACTTTTCCTGCCACGGGCCAGGGCAATTTTCCCTTTAACTTTCCGAAATAACTCTTTGTCGTTACCTTTTGAGACTTTCTTTCCTTTTCCAGTTTTTGTATGACTCTCTGTAAACGTCTTCTTGAAGCTACCAATTCTCTCTCGAGTTTTCTCTGCTTCGAGCGTTTTCTTCTGATATCCCTGAGCAACTGCTTTTTATCAGCTTTTTCCTTTTCCACTGCTGTCAGTTCGTTTGTTGCTTGCTCTTCTATTAAGGACAATTGTTTTGCGTTATTTTCGAGATTGCTTTTGTATGTCTTAAGGCTATCTTGTAATGTTTTGTATTCCTGAAATATTCTTTCATCCAATTTGGCAATGAGTGTGAGATATTTTATTCGGGTTATGGCATCGGCAAATGTATACGAAGAAAAGAGAACATCGAGAGAACTCATACGTCCGAATTTATAGATATAACGCAACCGCTTTTTCAAAATTACACGATGGCTGTTGATCAGAGAATCCGTTATTGCAGTTTTATTGTTGAGGTCGATTATATTTTCCGTAAGTAACTTCTTTTTTGTTTCCATCTCTTTTATGATTTGAGTAGTAATTGTTATCTCCTCGTCCATATTTTGAAGCGTGGCTAAAATCTCAAGCTCCTGCGATTTCAGTTTTTTCCTCTCTTTGTGAACTTTATTTAACTTTGTTTGAAGAGCTTTTAGCTTAGCCTCGGCAGATGAAATTGATTCTCTACCGCCATAGGTTTGAACGACAAACACGAGAGAAAACAGCAGGACTAAAACGATAAACTTATCTTTCATAGTGCTATATTACAAGAAAAATAAATTTTATTCAAGTTCATTATGTAAATCCCCGGAATTTTTTAACACGAAACGCTTTGCCTCCTCTTTTGATGTAATAACACCGTTTACCTGCTCTTTTACGAGTTTTTCCTTTATTTGTCCTACTACTTTGGAAGGGGGTATTGAGAGAATTTCCATAATCTCTTTTCCGTTCAAAAGCGATTCCACCTCATTCTTCGAGTTT
>JAACEC010000019.1 GCA_011682715.1 Pseudomonadota bacterium | reverse complement strand
TACAAAAGGCATTTGATGAGGCAAAAGAGGAGCTTGAGAAGATACGAAAACATATAGGGGATATGTTGGGAGCAGATTACAGTGCCATTTTGGATGCACAGTTACTTTTCCTTGATGACGAAGAGTTGCATAAGGCGATTTATAAGCAGATTAAGGGAAAAAAAATGACTGCAGAAATGGCATTCAGAGCTGTATTAAAGCAATATCTTATTGATATAGAGAAACAGACTACGAATAACTATCTCAGAGAAAGGGCGATGGATTTTAAAGATGTCGGAATGAGGGTCATTGATAAACTCGGGGGTATTTTAACCTCAAATATAAGGGATTCAAAGGGGAAGATAGTGGTTGCAAACGATTTATCTACTACGGAATTGCTCAATATGTCGCAGGAAAATATTGCCGGAATAATTCTTGCCGGTGGAGGGAAAACGAGTCATACGGTTATTGTTGCAAGGGCTCTTGGAATTCCAATGGTGATTCAGGTGAAAGAGATAATCGATGAATCTAAAATGGATATGAATGCCATCATAGACGGAAGAGACGGAATTGTCGTTCTTAACCCGTCGGAGAAAACGAAAAGGCAATTTGAGAAAAAGCAAAAAGATTATCTTGATGAGCTTAATGATTTAAAGAGCATCGTTGACCTTGAGGCGGTTACCGTAGACGGTGCAAAATTGGATCTCGTCGCTAATATTGAAATGCCCTTAGAAGTCGATACAGCTTTGCATAACGGAGCGAAGGGAATAGGACTGTACAGGACCGAATTCTTATATCTCGAAAAGGGTTTTCCCCCGACAATTGAAGAGATGTACAGAAATTACAGCACCGTTGTTAAAAAAATGGCTCCCTATTCCGTTATTATAAGAACAATTGATCTTGGAGCGGACAAATTGTTAAACGACATATACTACGGTAAAGAAGAGAATCCGTTTTTAGGCTGGAGAGGGATCAGAATTTGTCTTGAAAAAGAGTTGATATTCAAGGAACAGATTACGGCGATCTTGAAAGCTTCTCTTGACGGGGAAGTGAAGATCATGCTACCTATGGTTTCCAATGTGGAAGAGGTTATAAGGGCAAAAGAAATTATCGATGAAGTTAAGGAAAGTATGAACTATCCCGAAGATCGTTATGTCGATGTGGGTATTATGATTGAAGTCCCGTCTGCAGCTCTTATGAGTGATAAATTGGCACAAATTGTTGATTTCTTTTCAATAGGTTCAAATGACTTGACACAGTATACACTGGCAGTGGACAGAGGGAATTACAAGGTAACGTACCTCTATGACTCGTTACACCCGTCAGTTCTTAAATTGATCAAAATGACCATTGAAAATGCCCATAAAAACAACATTTGGGTAGGAATTTGTGGGGAGATGGCAGGGGATCCGTATGCAATCCCTGTTTTGATAGGACTCGGTGTGGATGAACTCAGTATGTCCCCGCTCAGCATACCCGTTGCAAAGAAAATAATAAGAAATCTCTCGATGTCGGAAGCGAAGATACTTGCAAACAAATCTTTAAAGCACCAAAACGGTAAAGAGATTCGCAAAGATATAAACAGAGAAATCGAAGGGAAATTTATTTCACTGAAGAGTGTTTTTAACTCAGGGAGAACTAAACATGATAATTTCCAATGATGATATACTAAAAATTACGAAACGGTTTGCCGATGATTTTCTCGAAGGTTTAAATAGAGATGTCGAACGCTTGAGTTTTGCCCCGAAAAGGATTTTTTACACGGGAATGGGGGGATCCGGTGTTTGCGGTGAAGTGTTAAAAGACATCCTTTCCACTAATGGTATTCCCGTATATACCAATCATGGCTACGGGTATTTTGATGGGGAATTCCGAGATAGAGATCTTCATCTCTTCTCGAGTTATTCGGGCAATACGGAAGAGACTTTAAGCGCTTTCGAAGAAGCCGGGGATTTAAAGAACAGGTATGTAATAAGCTCTGGAGGAAAATTGACGGAATTGGCTCAAAAGGCTGAGGTCCCCATTTTACAGCAGAAAGAAGGATATCAACCGAGGCTTATTTTCCCTTATACATTGGGGCTTGTTTTAAATATGCTTCGATATTTAGAAAAACATGATTACGATAAAAATATAATAACGGATAAATTACGTTTGATTTTAGAAAATGATTCCTTAAACAAAAAAAGTGAAATTTTGGCCAATGCAATTAAGGATAAATTGGTAGTTCTTTACAGTTCTTTCAATATTCACGGTGTAACACTCAGATTCTCCGCTCAATTAAATGAAAACAGCAAACTGTTTGTTCATTCGGCATTTTTCTCGGAATGCAATCACAATGAAATTTTGTCAATCAAACATCTTGCAAAACTTCCTTCCAGCGTGATATTTATAAAATCGAAGTATGACAACGACAGAATCAAACTCCGTATGAGCATAATTG
The DNA here is from genome assembly GCA_011682715.1 of Pseudomonadota bacterium. Classification (GTDB taxonomy): domain Bacteria; phylum Hydrothermota; class 32-111; order QNBC01; family QNBC01; genus QNBC01. The sequence goes on along the minus strand of JAACEC010000019.1, from coordinate 8,248 downwards.
AAAAGATGCTTAAAGAAAACGGAGTGGATGTGAACAATGTAGAAATAAAATCCGATAATTTTACGGAAGAGGTTATTTCTTTAATCTTTTTCCTTGATCTGCTTTCCGTTCGAACTGCAATTAAATGCGATGTTGCGGCGGGAGATATAGAAGAGATCGAAAATTTAAAAAAGGAATTGGCTAAAAAATGAAGGTTGTAATACCGGCAGCGGGAAAGGGGACAAGGTTAAGACCCCATACGTTCAGTCGTCCCAAACCTCTTATCCGTTTTGCTGGTAAATCGATATTGGAGCATATAGTCTCCAATTTAAACAGTTTGAATATATCGGAATATATCTTCATTGTAGGTTATCTGAAAGAGCAGTTCGTAAACTATTTTGATGGCAATATAAATGGAACTAAACTTTCTTTTGTTGAACAGAAGGAACAAAAGGGACTAGCCGATGCTGTGTATCTCGTTAAGGAAAAATTTCCAAAAGACGAGGATATACTGATTGTTTTAAGCGATACGCTTTTTGATGTGAAAGTTGATGAGATGAAAGAGCAGGATGAATCATTTGTTTGTGTACATGAGGTTAGCGACCCTTCAAAATTCGGTATCGTTTACACGGACGGTGATTATGTTACCGATTTGATTGAAAAACCGAAAGAGTCAAAATCGAATCTCGCTATTGTCGGAATCTATTATTTCAAATCGGCGTTTGAGTTGTTCAGGAACATAGAGTTTATTCTCAATAATAATATTAAAACCGCCGGAGAGTTTCAGATTACAGATGCTCTTAACCACTACGTAAAGACGGGAAAAAGACTAAAAACGTTCAGAATAGACAAATGGTTCGATTGCGGGAATCGTAATAAACTTCTCGAAACACAAAAATATTACATAAAACGTTTCAATAATCATAAGGATTACAAAAACAGCAAGATCATAGAACCGGTTTACATTGACGAATCTGCAGTAATCGAAAATTCAATAGTGGGACCTTATGTATCTGTTGATAGAGATTCGGTTATTAAAAATTCCATTATAAACAATTCAATTATCGGTTCCGCAGCGGAAATTAAGAATGTGAATTTAAGTTTATCCATTTTGGGAGACGAATCGAAATACATAGGAACCCCGGAGAGTATAGATCTTGGGAGCAAATCGGAGATAGTTAAAGGAGGTAACAAATGAGAAAGACATTTTTAACATCTGAATCGGTTACGGAAGGACATCCGGATAAACTCTGTGACATAATTTCGGATACGATTTTAGATAGATTGATCGAAAAAGATGAAGAATCAAGGGTAGCGTGTGAGACGATGACTACTACGGGGCTCGTTTTTGTTGCGGGGGAGATAACAACAAATGCATATGTGAACATACCGAAACTTGTCAGAAGAGTTGTACACGATGTGGGCTATACGGATCCGAGTTACGGTTTTGATTTTCAAACATGTGCCGTTGTTACATCCATTCAAGAACAATCTCGTGACATTTCTATGGGTGTTAATATAGGCGGAGCCGGTGATCAGGGAATGATGTTTGGATATGCCTGTAATGAAACGGAAGAGTTGATGCCCATGCCTATAATGATGGCGCATAAACTGGCACAAAAGCTCGCCGAGGTGCGGAAATCATCTCAATTGCCATATCTTAGACCTGATGGAAAAACGCAAGTTACCATTGAATATGATAATGGGGAACCCAAACGAGTTGATACGATTATCGTATCGGCACAGCACAACCCCGATGTGAAAGAGGAAGACGTGAAACATGATATAATCGAGTACGTGATTAAAACAACCATACCGAAGAACCTGATTGATAAGCAGACGAAATTTTATGTTAACCCCACGGGAAGATTCGTGATCGGTGGTCCCATGGCAGATACGGGTCTTACCGGTAGAAAAATTATAGTTGATACATACGGTGGCCTTGCCAGACATGGAGGAGGGTCATTTTCCGGAAAAGATCCTACGAAAGTAGACAGATCGGCTGCATACGCGGCAAGATATGCAGCCAAAAATATCGTAGCTTCGGGACTTGCCGAAAAACTCGAGATACAACTCTCATATGCCATCGGAGTTGCGGATCCGATTTCCATTGCTGTGGACAGCTTTGGAACGGGTAAAATAGAAGATGATAAAATTTCAAAAATCATAAGGAATCTCTTTGATTTTACACCGAATGGTATAATCAGGATGTTGGATTTGAGAAAACCGATTTACAGATATACGGCATGTTACGGGCATTTTGGAAGAACAGAGAAGGGTTTTACATGGGAAAGAACGGATATGACCGATAAAATATTGCAAGAGGCGAAAAAATAATGAACTATAAAATCAAAGATATCAAACTGGCTGAGAGGGGAGTTGATCGTATTGAATGGGCAGGGAGGAATATGCCCGTTTTGAAGATGTTAAGGGAAAGATACTCCGAAACCAAACCGTTAGAGGGGACAAGAATATCGGCATGTCTTCATGTGACTACGGAGACGGCAAATCTTATGATATTGTTAAAAAGTACCGGGGCGGAGGTCGCTTTATGTGCCTCGAACCCGCTTTCCACACAGGATGATACGGCAGCGGCACTTGTCAAAAAATACGACATTCCCGTTTTTGCCTGGCATGGAGCCACAAGAGACGAATACTACGATCACATACTATCATCCCTTGAAGTGAAACCTAATATAACCATGGATGACGGGGCGGATCTTGTTTCCACGATACATAAGCAAAAGAGAGAGTTGCTTAAAAATATAATAGGAGGTAGTGAAGAGACTACTACGGGAGTAATAAGATTAAAATCAATGGCTAAAGACGGAGCCCTTATGTATCCTATGATAGCCGTTAACGATTCGATGACGAAACATTTTTTCGATAACAGGTACGGAACAGGGCAAAGCACCCTTGACGGTATTTTGAGAGCTACGAATTTTCTCATTGCAGGATCTGTATTTACCGTTGCCGGATACGGTTGGTGTGGAAAAGGTATTGCGAAAAGAGCCGACGGTATGGGAGCAAATGTCATAGTATGTGAAGTGGATCCGGTAAAGGCGCTCGAAGCGAGAATGGATGGATTTCGAGTGATGCCCATAGCGGAAGCTGCGAAAGAATCGGATATTATCGTCACGGCAACGGGCGATATTAATGTTGTATCGGAATCCGCTATCGGCAATGCAAAAGACGGAATTATTATTGCCAACTCCGGCCATTTTAATGTCGAGATCAACGTTGATTATCTCGAGAAAAATTCCGATAGCAAGCGTATAATCAGAGAACAAATTACCGAGTATGATATATTTAAAAAGAAGGTATTTCTCCTCGCGGAAGGGCGTTTGGTAAATTTGTCAGCTGCAGAAGGGCACCCTGCAATGGTAATGGATATGAGTTTTGCAAATCAGTTTTATGCTGCAAAATATCTTTTGGAAAAGGGAAAAACACTGAAAAGGGATGTTTATGTTCTGCCTGAAGATATTGACCGGACTGTTGCGGCGGACAAATTGGAAACCTTAGGTATAAAAACAGATAAGCTTACGGAAGAACAGAAGAGGTATTTGAGTTCCTGGGAAATAGGGACTTAAATCCTGTAAGATTTTTCTTGACATAATTGAAAAATTTAGTTATTACTTAAAGGCAAAGCTGGTATAGCTCAGCTGGTAGAGCAACGCATTCGTAATGCGTAGGTCAGCGGTTCGAATCCGCTTACCAGCTTTTTTAAAGGGGTAGTATGAAGGATTTAGTTTCCAGCGTATCTGGTCTCCGAGGTATAGTCGGTCCGGGGATGAATGTAGAAATCATTGTAAAATATGCATCGGCTTTTGGTATTTTTTCAGGAGGCGGAAAAATTGTAATCGGTCGGGATACCCGTCCAACAGGTAAAATGTTAACTTCCTCGCTTATTGCTTCTCTCGAAGGAGTGGGTTGCGATGTTATCGATCTTGGTATTGTCCCTACTCCCACAGTGCTTTTCAATGTAAGAAGTTTGAATGCAAATGGTGGAATAATCGTCACGGCAAGCCATAATCCCGTTGAGTGGAATGCTCTGAAATTTGTATCAAAGAAAGGTATGTTCCTCAATAATGCGGAGACGAAAGTATTCCACGGTTTAGTGGATAAAAGCGAGAAATGGGTAACATGGGATAAAATCGGGAATTATTCAAAAGACGGAAACGGAATTTCCCGTCATATAGATGCAGTTATAAACGATTCAACGGTTCTAACGAATGAGATTCGAGAGAGGACATTCAAGGTTGTAATGGACACCGTAAACGGCGGCGGTTATATGGCGGATAATGAAATGTTAAAAATATTAGGATGCGAAGTAATTCCCATTAATAACAAACCCGATGGTATGTTCCCTCGTGGACCGGAACCGGTTCCCGGAAATTTGGGTATGTTGAGTAAAGCAGTAATTGAAAACAATGCAGATATAGGGTTTGCTGTGGACCCCGATGCGGACAGACTCGCTATTGTAGACGAAAGCGGTGTCCCTCTGGGTGAAGAATATACGCTTCCCATTGTAAGCCATCATGTTTTGGAAAGAAAGAAAGGCCCGGTAGCTACAAATTATTCCACCAGTAGTATGATGGATTACGTTGCCGGGAAATTTGGTGTTCCTATTTACAGGACTCCCGTAGGAGAAGCGAATGTTGTTGAGGGAATTTTGAAGTACAACGCCATTATAGGCGGTGAAGGAAACGGAGGAGTAATTTATCCCGAGATCAATCCTACCAGGGATTCCTTAACCGGTATTGCACTTGTTCTTTCGTTTTTTGCTGCCCACAGGATAAAAACGAGTGAGATCAGAAAAATCATTCCCGAACGGGTTATCTTTAAAACGAAAGTTTCGTTAGAAAAGATTGATCTTGACTGTGTACTTGCCAAATTGAAAGGATATTTTAAAAATTCATCTGTTATTGAAAAGGACGGTCTTAAAATAGTTACAAAGGAGCATTGGGTTCATATTAGAAAGTCGGGGACCGAACCTATTGTCAGAATTATGACGGAAGGCACTAACGAAGAGGATGCTGAAGCTTTTTACAGAAAAATTCATGATTTAATTACGGAGAAATAATGTGTGGTATAGTTGCATATTTGGGGAAAAATAATGCTATTCCTTTGTTGATCAAGGGATTAAAAAGGCTCGAATACAGAGGTTACGATTCAACGGGTATAGCTTTTATAGACAAGTATAAAAAACTCGCTGTAATAAAGAAAAAAGGTAAAATAAAAAATCTTGAGAACGCGATTCCCGAAGGATTATTTTCCAATATCGGGATAGCACATACGAGATGGGCAACGCATGGGGAACCTAGTGATATAAATGCGCATCCTCACACTGATTGCAAAGGGGAGATAGCCGTCGTTCATAACGGCATAATCGAGAATTTCAGGGCAATAAGGGATTTTCTTGTAAACAAAGGTCATAAGATAAAGACGGATACGGATACGGAAGTAATTGCCCATCTTATAGAGGAAAATTACAGAGGTGATTTACTGGAAGCGACGAGAATGGCACTGAATATTGTAGAGGGAACATACGGAATTGCGGTTATATCATCGAAGGAACCGGATAAAATTATTATTGCAAGAAATGGAAGTCCTCTTGCGATAGCTCAGAACAATAACAACTATTTTGCGGCAAGTGATGCCTCAGCAATAATCGGGAATTCCGAATCACTGTACTACATGAAGGACAAAGAGATATGTGTTATGTCGAAGGAAGGTTTAAATATTACCACACTTGATAATACCCCTGTAACACCTGAATTTCAAAAAATCGAATTTGATCTTTCCCGTATTGAAAAGAACGGTTTTCCTCATTTTATGTTAAAGGAAATTTACGAGCAACCGGAAGTAGTTATGAATACCATAAGGGGAAGAATAGATATGGAAAACGGCGATGTTCGGTTGAACGGATTGAAGAATTACGAGGAGTGGTTCAGGAGAGATGTCAATAGGATAATATTCACGGCTTGCGGGACATCCTGGCATGCATCTTTAATTGCCGAGTATCTCATAGAAAAATTGGCCGGAATACCTGTAGAAGTCGAATATGCATCGGAATTTAGGTACAGAAATCCTATTATCGATAAAAATACAGCAGTTTTCGTCGTGACACAATCCGGTGAAACGGCTGATACGCTTGCAGCCCTCAGAGAAGCTAAGAAAAAAGGGGCTAATGTGTTCGGAATCTGCAATGTTGTGGGTAGTACAATTGCAAGGGAAACGGATGCGGGAATATACGTTCATGCGGGTCCCGAAATCGGAGTAGCTTCAACAAAGGCTTTTACAGCTCAGATTGTTGGAGCTTTGCTTATAGCCGTATATCTCGGAAGAATGAGAAATTTGAGTTATGAAGAAGGGAAAAACATAATCGAAAATCTGCTAAAATTACCCGCCAAAATAGAAGGGTTACTGAAGGAACACGATAAAATTAAGAAAATTGCCGAAAAATTCAAGGACAATAAGAACTTTCTGTACCTTGGAAGAGGCTTCAATTTCCCCATTGCCCTGGAAGGCGCTCTGAAGATGAAAGAAATATCGTATATTCATGCGGAAGGGTACCCTGCCGCCGAGATGAAACATGGTCCCATTGCATTAATTGACGAAAATATGCCGGTAGTATTTATTGCAACTAAGGACAGTATCTACAAGAAAGTAATTAACAATATAGAAGAGGTGAAAGCTCGTAATGGAAATGTCATTGCAATTGGAACAAAAGGTGACAAGAAACTGGCAAAATTAGCGAATTATGTTGTATATATTCCCAAAACGATAGATGTACTGATACCTATTTTAACCGTAATACCTTTACAGCTCATGGCCTATTATGCGGCTGTCCTTAACGGGTGTGATGTTGATCAACCGAGAAATCTTGCTAAAAGTGTTACTGTTGAGTAACCTGGCAGTAGTATCGCTTTTTGGTGAGAGTTATCAAAAATTAAATGACAGATTTATTTTGAATCAATCCAGATTCAGGAATGTGGTGGGGGAATATTCCTTTAACGAATTTGTGGACGGTTATAATTTCACCAAAAGTAATTTCGTTATTCGCGGTAGGAATTTTATAAAAATAAATACGATTAGGGGGAATGATACAATCGATTACGAAAGAATCGGCAATAGGTCTTTTATTATAACGGATCACAGAAAAATACCCATTAAAAACAGAATAGAGCACTGGACGGATATCAAGTTACCTGAAAGGGGCAGAATAGTAGGGGAGTCGATGTTATTTAATGTTATGTGCTACCATATCTTGTCCGATAGCATCGAATTGTGGATGAGCAAAGAGGATAATATCCCCGTAATGATAGTCTATAAGGGGAGAGCGAAAGTAAAAGTTGTTATTTCCTCATATATTGATATTGGTGATGGATTACTATTTCCCGCGGAATGCACGATTTTTGTTAATGATAAATTCTACAGCAGAAATTCCATAAGGAATTTTAAATATACGGGAGGTTGATATGAAAAAGAGAATCATTGCACTTGTATTGCTTGTCGTTTCGGTGGCAATTCTACTAATCGGGGCAAAATACGGGCAAATCGCCGAATCTGCGAATACGGGAAATCTCATCTGTCTTGACTGCATCGGTATAGGTTAGAATGGAATATGAGAAAGTTTTTTAAAGCGAAGAATTTCCCCACCATGAGGAGATTGTCACAGATATTTTCATTTTTCCTTGTAGACGGTTATTGGGGAGTAATCAAAAATCCGACCCTTTATCAGGGACCTTTGAAAGGCATAACATTACCCATTATGAATTGCTATTCCTGCCCTCTGGCGTATACATCTTGTCCCATAGGATTATTGCAGCACTTTCTGGAACTACGGTTGATTCCATACTATGTACTAGGGGTCATTTCTTCAATCGGAGCGATATTCGGAAGGGCAACATGCGGATGGATATGTCCCTTCGGATTTATGCAGGATCTGACATATAAAATCCCCACAAGAAAATTCAGAATCCCGCATTTCCTGTACTACATGAAGTACGTATTTTTGTTGGTTACCATAGTTCTGGCAACATGGTTGGTTTCGCCGGTCTTTTGTAAATATTTTTGTCCGGTGGGAACATTTGAAGCAGGAATTCCCCAAGTTTTATGGACACCCGAGTACAAACAACTTTTAACGTGGGTATTCTGGACAAAACTAAGTGTAATGTTTCTGTTCTTAGGGTTGTTTATTTTTACAAAAAGACCGTTTTGTACGACGAGTTGCCCCATGGGAGCTCTGTTAGGACCGTTTAATAAA